>JAGXRZ010000051.1 GCA_018335585.1 Selenomonadales bacterium | reverse complement strand
CCCCGCGCATTCAGCGCGCGCGCGCATGGCTTGAGCAAAGTTCAGCCGTCACGTGGCAGCAAGTAGCGAAGGATGCCAACCTGGCCATGGACGGAACCCGGATGCGCGCTGTGTGGGGCATTATTACCGGCTCTAGGAGTGGCCTCTCTTGAACCAGGGCGATTGGGTACAGCTAAACGACACGGGCGCAATCGGCAAGGTGCTGGAGGTTGAAAAGCTCTGGGGCGAAACTTTGTGCCGCGTCTGGCTTCTTGAGAGTGATACGGTGGTGAGCATTCCCGCGGCGCGCCTTAAGCCGCTAGACGGAGCCAGCGGTATATTGCCGGAGAAGATTGCTTACGTGGCGGCCGCGGCTGCCGGTTCTAGGCGCATTATGCCTTTGTTTCTGGCTGACAACGGCCTAGTCTTTTTGCCGACCGCTAAGTATGTGTGGGATCAGCTCCTAGCCACAACCCTTGAGGTAACCTCACTGCAGAGCCCCCGAGCCACGCAGGCGGCTTTAGCTAGGCTCAACAGCAAGGCTCTAGAACTCGGGCGGCCCATCTATGAAGCGCTCAAGGAGGCGCACTTCGCCCGCCTTGCGCGCGAGCGCCAAAAGGCCGCGTATGCTTTTGCCGCGCGCCAAAAAAGCATTCTGCGCGTCGGCTTGCCCCAGGTTAGAGCTTATCGCCTCAACCTCTTGGCACAAGAAGAGCACGAGTATGCCGCAGAGCTTGCGCAGATGGCGCACATCTATCCCGAACTGGTGCCGCTGCTTATTTTGCGCGTAGGGGGGAGCTAATGCCAAGTGAACTAAGCTGGCGCGAGAAGATACTCAGGGAGTTTACGCCGCACGTCGCGCGGCTGACCCTGGTGGAAGACCCGGACGGGCTACTGTCGGAAGAAGGCGTCCTGGCAGGCATTCGCGAGCGGGGCTTTACACTCCTCCCGTTTGAGGACCACGTTGCCTTCCGCTATGCCTATGAAGCAAAGTTTCGCGTGCGTTGGGATGAGGGCGAGCAGGCAGAGCTCGTCGTTGTGCTACGCTCTTTGGATGGCCAGATGGACGAAACGCTGCCTTTTGACCTGTTGCAGGCAGGCAGGCGGCTGGCCTTTAACCTAGGCGACATCTTTCCGGGCCTGAGTTACCCCGTAGTGGCAGCGCTAGATAGGAGCGACCTCGATGCTTTGTCTCTGGCCTACGCGACAAACGCGCCCGGTGGGCTTAGCGAGAACGCAACCAAGGATTTTGTGCTCCGCCACGTGTATCACGTCGCGCCGGAGCTAATTAGGGAACCGGCAGACCTCCTCAGTATGTTGCTGCGCCGCCACTACTACGGCCGGTGTCTGCCCGCACTTTTAGACGAGCGTTTGGTCACACTATTGCGGCAAAACGCGTGCTTTGGTGAATGGCCGCTAGAGCGCTTGGTGACAAGGCGCGAGGACTTCTTTCGCTTTTTGCAGGAGCGGTGGCCGACGTTTGTCGACAGCGAGCTTGGCGGGCAAGCATCACATGTGCGCGAAGCGGCACAGCATCGCTATACTGTGCCCGGTCCCGCCGACCTTCCTTTTGCACACCACGATGTGCGCGTCTACATCGACAACCTGTTTGCCGAGGGGCTGTTAAGCGCGGTGCAGCGCGACGATGCGGCGCGTTTGCCTAAGACTTGGCTGCACATCGGCATCAAAACAGTGCCGGGCGAGGACCGCTCCCGCCGGCTAGAGAAACTGGTGGCCACACTGCGCTCATCTGTCCCGTCTGGCGCCGCGAAATACACGGAATGGCTACACTTCGCGCGAGGTTGGGCCGAACTCCTGGTACTTGTGCACCAACCGGGTACCGTCGGGGAGGGAGTAGAGCTAGCTGCGGCGCGTGAACTAAAATCGAGCGTGGAGGAGGCCTTTACCGCATGGCTTCTCTGCCGCTACGCCGGGCTTGCTAACCTGCCGCCGGTTCCACCGGTAATGCTGCACCACGTGCCGCGCATGTTGGCCCGCCTAGCCGATGACGAAGGCGTCAAGGTTGCTCTGCTCGTAATAGACGGGCTAGCCATGGACCAATGGCTCATCGTGCAGAGAGCCTTAGCAGCCCGCGTGCCCGAGTTTCGCTTTCGCGAACAGGCGGTCTTTGCCTGGCTGCCAACCTTAACTTCTGTATCGCGCCAAGCAGTTTTTGCGGGCAAGATACCCGGGTTTTTCCCGAGCAGCATCCATACCACCGCCAAAGAACCGGCGCTCTGGCGGCAGTTCTGGGCGGAGCAGGGGTGTGCTGCCGAGCAGGTGGAGTACATAAAGGGATTAGGCGAAGGCAGCTTGGCTGAAGTAGCGGAGAGGCTTTCGCACCCAGAAGTGCGGGTTGTCGGGCTTGTAGTCGACAAAGTCGACAAAATTGCGCATGGCATACAACTTGGCACAGCCGGTCTGCACAACCAAATCGAGCAGTGGGCCAAACAGCCCTATCTAGGCGACCTGATTTGCCTGCTGCTAGAGCGTGGCTTTCGGGTTTACCTCACTTCCGACCACGGCAATACCGAGGCGACAGGCTGCGGCTCGCCCGCAGAAGGCAGCCTAGCAGAACTTAAGGGAGAGCGCGTGCGCGTCTATGCGGACGCATCTCTGCGCAACAAAGTAAAAGACCAGTTCGCAGGCACCATGCCATGGCCGGCCACGGGCTTGCCCGAGAACTTCTTGGCGCTTTTCGCACCTCCCGGCAAGGCCTTTATTGGGCACGGGGAACGCGCGGTTTGCCACGGCGGAAACTCTCTCGCGGAGCTAATCGTCCCGCTCGTCCAGATTGACTTGCCTCTGCCCTGTGCGCTGGCAGGGAAGGGGAGTGCATCATGCTAAGGCTTGGGCAAGTCGGGTTTAGTCAAAGAGTGCGCTTGGAATGGCTCGACAAGACAGCCTACCTAGTGATGGCTGGCAACGATAGAGCTGCGGTTAACGCGGCTCTGCAGGCAATGTTAAGCGACAAGTTGTCCGTAGGCGGGCACGGCAAAGGCGGCAGCCGCGACAAGACGATGGTGATTCTCCGCAAGACGTGGCTAACGGTGCCTAAAGAGCTTGTTTGCCTGCGCGACGAAGGCTTGCAGTTGTTAGCGCGCCTGCCGCGCGAGCGGCACCTTGTCGTCCACTGGGGCATGGTCATGGCGGTTTACCCCTTTTGGGCCGGGATTGCGGCCATAGTAGGTCGCCTGCTGAGGCTACAAGGCAGTGTGGCCGCCGCACACGTGCAACGGCGCGCGCGCGAGCAGTACGGAGAGCGCGAGACAGTGTCTCGCGCGGTGCGTCGCATTTTGCGTTCTTTTCACGATTGGGGCGTGTTGCAGGAAACAGGCGAGAAGGGCGTGTATGCTGCGGGCGCCGTCATCGCGGTAGAAGAGCCCGGGCTTATCGCTTGGCTGACCGAGGCGGCACTACATAGCCGCGCCACTGACTCAGCCCTCCTTAAGGAGGTACTCGGTAGCCCGACACTTTTCCCGCTCCGCCTGGCGACCATCCCGGCCCAAAGCCTAGGTGCTCCCTCGCCCCGGCTCGACATCCTGCGGCAAGGGCTAGACGAGGATGTCGTCGTCCTGCAGCGCTAGGCGAAGCCTCATCTTTTTCCTTTCCTGCGTCGGTTGAACTCCTCATTTGTGATCCCGGCCAGCTCGTGTTTGCGAATTCTGTTCCACAGTCCGCCGTAAATCTCACCATTGCCTTTAGAGCAGCGCACCCTGTCAATAGTGCCGTCGATGCTCACTCTTTCCCAGATTTCGTCTTTAGAGCTCCGCTTGAGAACGAAACCTTCTTGTCGCAGGAAGTCGCGCAGTTCTCTCCAACTAGGCATGTTTAAATAGCGACACCACAGCTGCAAGGTCGCGCTGCGCCACGGCTTTCATCACATAGGGGAAATGTACTCTGCGGTTAGGACTGAAAAAGTACTGGTTGAAGTCTTCTAGGTAATCCTGTGCATAATCAAGCAGGTGCAGGGCCAGCGCAGTGGCCAAATTGGGTAGGCTGTCGGCGTTTGCGCTGAGGCCTACCTCTTCTAAGGTGCCAGAGTAGGAGCCGTCGTGTTCCACGTCATAAGTCAAGGTAAGGGACACGTCCGTGAGTAATGCATTGAGGTGCTCTGCAGACATCGTGATAAACGAATCGCGATGCCGCTTAATAGCTTGTGGGCTTTTTCGGGCAACATCGTCCAGATATGCGCTAAAGTTCTCTCTTACCTCGGTTGCGCTGCGTACGGGCATTACTGACATAGCAATCACTCTCCGCTCTTAGTTTACCATGTTGTACATTACTTACACAACGTACGTAAGCAAAAGGGACGGAGCCTTTTGCTTCACACATTCACCCTCTTGCGCGTTGGCAAGGGGGTCTTAAACGACATGACATATCTTGACAAGCGCTGCAGGAATCGGCCTGTGAGTGGAGAACGTTTCAATAAAGCGAAGTAGCAGTTTAGTAAGACAAGTAGAATCAGTTCACCGGAGGTGTCCCTATGAAAGTCCTAGGTATAAGCGGCTCGTTGCGAAAGAGCGGAAATTCGGAGTGGTTTCTTAAGAAGACCTTACAATTCCTTGAGGAAGAGGGCTTAGAGACAGAACTGGTGAGCCTGCGCGGCAAGACGTTGCTTCCCTGTAGTGGGTGTTACGGCTGCGCCGAGGCCAAGGAGTGCGTGCAGAAGGGCGACGACTTCGCCGAGCTCTTTGACAAAATGCACGCGGCGCAAGGGATTCTTGTCTCTTCGCCTGTTTATTACGCCTCGGCAGTACCGCAGCTGATGTGCCTCTTAGAGCGGGCGGGATTTGCCGGGCGCATGTCGGGCAAGTTCTTTTCCGGCAAGGTAGGTGCGCCCATTACCGTAGCCAGAAGAACAGGGCATACGTTTGCCTTTGCCCAGCTTCTGCTTTGGTACTTCATCAACGACATGATTATCCCCGGCTCTATCTATTGGAATGTGGGCGTGGCCGGAGCAAAAGGGGCTAGGGACGCGGAAAACGACGCCGAGGGGATAAAGATTCTTGAGCATTTCGCCAAGAACATGGCACACGTCATGCGCAAGCTAAAGCAGTAGCGAAGCAACCAAGTTAAGAAGCCTCTCGCATTAATCTATAAGGACGGTGACAGCCTTGTCTAAGATGTTCAAGCACACGCGCTCGCTCTCAGCTCTGCAGTGCGCCTGCCTGCTGGCCTACGTCGCCGTTTTGGTCTTTAACGCGCTGGCTAACACCTTGCCGCTTGGTGGCAGGCAGACGGGGGAGATTTCCGGACTCAACAGGACACTTTTTGAGCCTGCGGGGTTCACGTTTGGCATTTGGGGAGTAATCTACCTGTTTCTTGGCTTCTTTGTTTTGTTTCAGGCAGGGGTTTTAGCCCCCCAAGGGCGGGGGGCAGCGGTAGCGCAAAAAGTGGGTGTGCCCTTTGTGGCGTCTTGCCTAGCTAATATCGTTTGGTTGTTGGCTTGGCACAACAACTTAATCAGCTTGTCGCTTGTCGTTATGCTCGCGCTCCTTGGCACGCTGCTTTGGATATACATGCGACTTAGGGCGATGCCTGCGGTAGATTGGCGCGACACTCTTTTTGTGCGCGCTACCTTTAGCATGTATCTAGGGTGGATTAGCGTCGCGCTCATCGCCAACACCGCCATCACCTTGGTCAGCCGCGGCATGATGGGCTTTGGCATACTGGCTACGTGGCTGACTCTTGCCGTTATCCTTGTGGCGATTGTGCTGGCCATGGCCATGCTCTTGCGCGAGCGCGACCGCGTTTTTGCCGGAGTAGTGGCCTGGGCTTTGCTTGGCATCCTAGCGCGGCACATGAGCGAGTTTAATGGGCAGTACACCGAAATCGTTTGGCTCACCGCCCTTGGCATTGCGCTCCTCGCCGGAACTACCGCTTGGCAGTTAGCGAAGCAGTAGGAAGCAAAAGGGACGGAGCTTTTTGCTTCAAGCAGGGTTTTGCGCACCACCTAGCGAATTGCGGTAAGAGAACACACACGCTAATGCCGAAGGGAGATTGATTACCATGCTTCACAACCAACGTTTGTCACTGCGCGAGATAGACGCGGACTCTGTGCGTGCGATATGCAGGCTCACAGTAGACAAGAGCCAAGAGGATTTTGTCGCGCCTAATGCGGTCTCTATTGCCCAAGCCTACTTCTGCCAGGAGGCCTGGTTTCGGCCATTTATCACGGCGAGACGCCGGTCGGGTTTGTGATGTTGCACCAAGTACCCGAGCGAGGGGAGTACTTCTTGTGGCGCTTTATGATAGACAAAGGGCACCAAAAGAAGGGCTACGGCAAGGAAGCGCTCGGCCTAATCCTTGACCACGTGCGCACGCTGCCGCAGGCGAAGGAGCTAAAGCTAAGCTGTGTGCCGGGTGAAAACGGCCCGGAGGAGTTTTACATTCGGCTAGGCTTTGAGTTTACCGGCGAAATTGACGAGGGAGAGAAAATATACCGCATCGCCTTGTGAGGCTGAAGCAAAAGGGACGTATCTTTTTGCTTCACATGTTCGAATGTCCCCGTGCAGCTACGCACGGGGCTTTCTTATGCTCAGGCCGCACCCGACGTGCAGGATTTTTGCTTGGCATACCGAAATAACACACCAGGGGGTGTACTATGGATTTTCTGCGGCGCCTGCTAAAGGAAGCGCAAGCCTACTGGCCTTATCTATTAATTACTGCTATTGCTGTTGTGGCCCTAACCGGACTTGACCTCATCGCACCGCAACTGGTGCGTCGCATGCTCTACTACGTTGAAACAGAAGGCATGCTTAACATGGAGCGCCTGCGGCCCATTGCCTTGGGGCTTTTGGCCCTCTATGGCCTAAAGATTGTGTTTAGGTTCCTGGCGAGCTACATGTCGCACGTCGGCTCGTGGCGCTTAGTAGCGAACATGCGCACTAAGGTCTATGACCATCTGCAGAAGCTTTCGCTCGGGTTTTTTCAGGACAAGCAAACCGGACAGCTTATGTCTATTACGGTTAACGATGTGGCGACTTTCGAGTCGCTCATAGCGCATGCCATACCCGAGGTCGGCGCTAACATCCTGGTGCTAATTGGGGTCGCGGTCATCCTCTTTAGCATGAACCCTACCCTGGCGGCGCTCACGCTCATTCCCGTGCCGCTCCTTATTCTGGCGACGCGCATCTACGCGCGAAAAGTCCGCCCTAACTTTAGCTTAGCGCAGGCGAAGATTGCAGAGCTAAACGCGGTTATCCAAGACAATCTATCCGGCCTTAAAGAGATACAGATCTTTAACAAGCAGGCGGTTGAACGCAACAATGTAGACGAAAAGTCGCAAGACTATGTGCGGGCTATTCTGGTCGCACTGCGCTTAAACGCAGTTTTTCACCCCACGATTGAGTTCCTCACTTCGCTCGGCACCGTTATCGTCATCTTTTTTGGCGGCGTGCTGGCCATGCAAGGCACCATGCGCGGCAGCGATATAGTTGGGTTTATGCTCTATCTGAATCTCTTCTACCACCCAATTACCGCCATGGCCCGCCTTATGGAAGACATTCAAAGGGCGTTTGCAGGCGGCGAGAGGGTATTTAAGGTGCTAGACACTTTGCCCGACATTAAGGAACACCCCGACGCGACAAAATTAGCTAAGTGCCAAGGGCACATCACCTTTCGGGATGTCTCGTTTGGCTACCAGGACGGTCAAAAGGTGCTAGAGAACATAAGTTTTGAAGCCCAGCCCGGGAAAATGATTGCCCTCGTCGGGCCTACCGGCGTGGGCAAAACATCGATTATTAGCCTGATTGCCCGCTTTTACGACCCGCGGGAAGGGTGCATACTGCTTGACGGGCACGATATTCGCGACCTTACACTTAGCTCCTTGCGCGAGCAAATCTCGGTTGTGCTGCAGGATGTGTTTCTCTTCAATGGCACAATCGCCGCTAACATCGCCTACGGCAAGGAAAACGCCACCCAGGACGACATTTTAAATGCCGCCAAGCTGGCGCAAGCGCACGACTTTATAATGGCCACCAGAGACGGCTATGACACGGCCATCGGTGAGCGTGGCATGCGGCTCTCCGGCGGGCAGAAGCAGCGTCTAGCGATCGCCCGCGCGGTGCTCCGCAATTCGCCTATTCTTATCCTTGACGAGGCCACGGCCGCTGTCGATGTGGAGACGGAAGCACAGATACAGACCGCCATTAACTCGCTCGCCGGCAGCCGCACTATTATCGTCATTGCTCACCGCCTCTCCACCGTAAAGCGGGCCGACACCATCTTGGTATTAGACGAGGGCAAAATCGTGGAGCAGGGGCGTCACGAAGAACTTGCGTCCCGCGGCGGGCTATACAGCCGTCTGTGCAACGTGCAACGGGAGTTTATGAGCCCAGCCAAGCTCTAACCGCGGCAACTGCCGCCATTGTCGCCGCGGGGGCCGGTCCGCCCGCCGCCAGGCGCTTGTCCACACAGGTCTTAAGCTCGATAGCCGCGTAAAGGTCGGCGTCAAACACAGGGCACCACTCACGGTATTGTGCAAGGTCGATGTCGCTAAGGCTTTGGCCCCGCGCAATCGCACCCAGTACTGCTTTACCCACAATCTCGTGCGCTTCCCGGAAGGGAACGCCTTTTTTTGTCAGATAGTCGGCGAGATCGGTAGCATTGGTGTATCCCCCGGCAGCCGCCCCTAGCAGGCGGTCGGACTTGACCGTCATGCCAGCCAGCATGGGAGGGTACACCAGCAGGCAGCCCTTCAGCGTATCCGCGGCGTCAAAAACCGCTTCTTTGTCTTCTTGCATGTCCTTGTTGTACGCGAGCGGCAGCCCTTTCATTTGCGTGAGGACAGCCATAAGGTCGCCGTAAACGCGGCCTGTCTTCCCGCGCACCAGCTCCGCTACGTCCGGGTTCTTTTTCTGCGGCATAATTGAGCTGCCTGTAGTATAGGCATCGTCAAGCTCAATAAAGCCAAACTCCGCGCTTGACCAGAGCACAAGCTCTTCACTCAGACGGCTCAAATGCATCATGATTAGTGCGCCTGCCGCACAAAACTCAATGACGAAGTCGCGGTCGCTAACCGCATCCATGCTGTTAAGCGCCGTCGCCGGAAACTCAAGCAATTCGGCAACCCGCGCGGGCGCTATAGGGTAGGTGCTCGCGGCTAAGGCCCCGGCGCCAAGGGGGCATACGTTAGTGCGCACGAGCGCGTCGCCTAGACGCTCGTAATCGCGCTTAAACATGGCCACATATGCCAGCAGGTGATGCCCTAAGGTTACCGGTTGAGCGCGCTGCAGGTGCGTAAACCCCGGCATAATAATTGCGGCATGCTGCGCGGCTAGGTCGAGCAGGACATTAAGCAGCTCGGTTAACAGCCGGCGAATCTCCCTAGTCTCCTTGCGCAAGTAAAGCCTTAAGTCTAGGGCGACTTGGTCGTTGCGGCTGCGGCCGGTGTGGAGCTTCTTGCCTACCGGCCCGAGCTTAGCGACAAGAAGCTGCTCCACGGCTGTGTGTATGTCCTCGGCCGTTTCGTCTAGTTGCACAGCGCCAGAGTGCAGGTCAGCCAGAATGTCCCGCAGCCCGTTTGCTAGGGCGGAGGCCTCGTCAGGGGAGATAATGCCTTGTTCGCTGAGCATGGTAGCGTGCGCGATACTGCCCGCAATGTCTTCTTGGTACAGCCGCCGGTCGAAGGCTAAGGATGAATGAAAGGCGTCAACCAAGGGGTTGGTGTCCTTGGAAAACCTGCCTCCCCAGAGCTTGCTCATATTAAACCAGCCTTGCGTTTCATTTTGCCGTTAACCACGAGCGGCAGCCCAAAGAGGTTAATAAAGCCTTCGGCGTCCTTTTGGTTGTACACGTTGTCCTCGCCAAAGGTGCACAGCTCTTGGTCATACAGCGAGTAGGGGGAACTTGCGCCGGCCGGCGTGCAGTTGCCCTTGTAGAGCTTAAGGCGTACCGTGCCCGTTACCGTGCGCTGAGTAACATCTACAAAAGCGTCCAGGGCTTCGCGCAAGGGGTGATACCACATGCCGTCATAAACCAGCTCGGCGTAGCGCTGCGCTAAGATGTCTTTGTAGTGCAGGGTAGCGCGATCTAGGCAGAGGTGTTCTAGTTCGCGGTGCGCGGCATACAGCACCGTGCCGCCGGGGGTTTCGTAAACGCCGCGAGATTTCATGCCGACGAGGCGGTTTTCAACTAGGTCAACTATGCCCACAGCGTTAGCGGCGGCAATCGCGTTTAGCTCTGCGAGCAGCTTCACTCCCGGCAGCTCTACGCCGTTAAGGGACACAGGTGTCCCGGCGCGAAAGCCTACTTCCACATAGGTGGGCGCATCCGGAGCAGCTTCGGGGTGGACGGTGTTTAGGAGAACATCTTTATGGGGCTCGCTGCCTGGGTCTTCGAGGCTTCCGCCCTCGTGGCTGAGGTGCCACAGGTTATGATCCAAAGAATAGGGGCGCGCTTTGGTCGCGACAACGGGTATCCCGCGCGCCGCGGCGTAGTCTAAGGCATCCTCGCGCGAGCGGATGCTCCACAAGCGCCAGGGGGCGATTACCTTGAGGTGTGGAGCTAGTGCCTTGATGGTCAGTTCAAATCGCACTTGGTCGTTGCCTTTGCCTGTCGCGCCGTGGGCGACGGCGTCGGCTTCTTCCTCGAGCGCCACTTCCACTAGACTCCTCGCGATAATGGGCCTGGCAAACGAGGTGCCAAGCAGGTACTTGCCCTCGTAAACCGCACCGGCTCGCAGTGTGGGCCAGATGTAACTCTCCACAAGCTCTTCCTGGCACTCTTTTACATACACTTTGGTCGCGCCAGAATTAATGGCTTTTTGCTTGAGCAGCTCCCAGTCCTCTGTTTGACCCACATCAGCCGCCATGGCGATAACTTCGGCGTCATAATTCTCCTTCAGCCAAGGCACAATGACCGAGGTATCGAGCCCTCCTGAATAAGCCAGCACAATTTTCATCCGCAAGCCCTCCTTGGTTGTCATGTGCAATACTATACATAGAACTGCATAGAAATGCAACAGAATTTTTTTGCCTTGTCCTCAGCGTAATGTCTGGCACGATATGTTAGAATGTGCTTAATGGCGACAGCGTTGATTGCGGCGACATGGGAGGGGGGGTAACGGGATGGAGCAAATAGGATTTAGCTCGCGCCGGCTATCCGTCATCGTGTTTGCTTTGTCTTTTGCCTGGCTTCTGGCCTTCCCTTTTGAAGGACAGATACTTTACGCCCTTACGAGCTACCATGGCCTGGCGACAAATCACCTCGTGTTTGGGGCTATGGCCGCCCACTTTGCGGGACTACTAACCGCGGGCTTCATGGTGACGAACATAGGCGCCGCGAAACAGCTCCTGCTCTTTGCTTTTGCCTTTAGTGGCTTGGCTTCGGGTGCGTTCTTCTTCCCGCCCTCGCCTTTTTGGACTATAGCCTTGCTGTCGGCAGCGTTCATGATTGGCGTTAGCGTTGCCGCATGGGGCTTCTACTTTAAGCACGACACGCCTAAGGAAGAGCGCCTAGTAACCATGGCAGATGCACTTATTTCTGCCAACATCCTGATGATTCTGCTCAATTTGAGCGCGGTTCATTTGTCGCCGCACTTTGGGCTTAGCTTGGCAATACTGTCTCTTGTCGCTGCATTTCTTTTTGCACGTTTGCTTCCGATTCCGAGTGGTGATTTGCAGGTAAAGCATAGCTCGGCCGAATCCGACCGCTTACATAACAGCACGCTTGGCCCGCTGACCTTTCTTTGCCTGTTCATACTGGTTATTACGATTAACTCTGGTTTGATGTACCACGTACAAAGGCCTAGCTTTGCCCACCTGGAGTGGCTGACGAGTTGGTACTGGGCCGTGCCTTACATCGTGGCTTTGCTGGTCTTACGGAACTTGCGGCGCAATCAGAACCGCGCTTACAGTCTTTACGTAGCCATTGCTATGATTGGGTTTTCGTTTATCTTCTTTTTGTTGCTTGGCCGCTCGTGGCTAGACTACCTTGTGGTTGACACGTTGATGCTTGGCGCCTGCGGTATGCTCGACTTGTTTTGGGGCACGACCTTAGGGGAGATGCTCGACTTAGGCAAGAACCCCGCTAGAATAATGGGGGCTGGACTTGCGGCGAATGTCCTAGGTGTACTGCTCGGGGGACTACTGGGCGAGCATATTTTTGGCGGTGGTATACAGAGCCAGAACCCAACCCTCTTGGCACTGAGTATTGTCTGTTTGGCATTAGTTCTTTTGCCTCCGCTGCACAATCGCCTTGACGCCCTGCTAAAAAGCCACGCTTTCTTAGCGGCGTTTACCGCACTGCCAGCAGGAGAGCAAGACCGCACGATAGCACAATCGAGGGTGTGGGGTATGTTGACGGAGCGCGAGGGTGAAATAGCCGCGCTGCTAGTTAAAGGCAGCACCTATCGCATGATCGCGGGGGAACTGCATGTAAGCGAAAACACCGTGAAGACTCATGTTAAGAACATCTACTCAAAGATTGGCGTGCAGAGTCGGGCAGAGTTAATGAGCAACTTTATCGAGGCGAAATCGTCGCCTAAATAGCACCCGATTGCGGGCGCACCAATACGCAGGCATGTTTCATGGCCCCTCACCCGAAAAGGTGAGGGGCTTTTGGCGTCGATTCACCTAGCAAGGTGACAGAAAATTCGGCGACTATGGCCTATGCTTTGAGCAAAGGATTAGACACAGAGGTGGTGGTGTCAACTGATTGCGCTTAAGCGAAGGCTCTTAGCCTTCACCGGGTTGTGTGTCGCTTTCGTGCTAGCCTCGTTTGGGTTGTTAGTGCATGGCGGAGGGCACGTATGGTATTTCTTGCTTGTGACTCTCGGTGTGGCCTTCTCTGCAGCTCTCTTGGCAGTGCGGGAATTTGGCCGCGTCAAAGCCGCAGCATTAATAATCGAAAACCAGATCATGCACATACAGCCTGCGGTCATTAAGCGGTCAGAAAGTAGTGAGGCTCACCTAGCTTCCGGCAGCATTGAAGTTTTTGTTTCCGGCTTTGGCATCTTACTTGATTCAACCGTTATCGTGTTTAACCAAGGCGCAGTTCGCCTCCTAGCGGTAGAAATGGGACAGGAGTCTATTCTAATGAAGTACGGCACAGACAACGAGCAGCACTCAATTACGCTGCTTTGTAAGTCGCTTGACGAAGTCGAGTTTGAAGCGGTTTCACGCAAGTTCCGCTACGAAACCGGGATTACACCCAGCAGGGGAGGAATACGCCTTGAGTAAATCGTCGCCTTCTAAGGGCTTACTGATTCCGGCGGTTGCCGGTGTACTGGTAATAGCTGTGGCAGCTTTCATATTTGCAGGCCCCTTCGGTAGCGGACGTGACCCGTATGACCGAGGGGCAAAAGCCCAAGCCGAGGTGCAGACTGGCCAGGACACACAAGTGGGCAGTACCGCTAAGACTGGTTGGCAGCTTAACGTTCCCGACGGCCTTATGGAGCGCGGCACCGGTATAACCCTGCGGGTGCTTTCGGCCGAGGAGACCAAGAGCAAGCAGACATCTGATTTCGTCTTCTATGGGACACCGCTTGAGGTGGCGGGCGAGGGCGTGCACGACATTTGGTTTGCCGAGCCCGTGCAAGTGACAGTGAAAATCCCCGCGCTTAGGCAAAAGGACTTGGCGGCGGAAGAGCTGTTTTTTGCCACGTATGAGGATGGCGCGTGGAGGTTCCTAGTTCCGGACAGTGTCAATGTGGCAGAGGGAACGGCCGTACTTAGGGCAAGTCACTTTAGCTGGCTAGGTTTTGGCAAGCCCTCAGAGGAGGCACAGCTAAGAACTTTTGCTGCTACTTACGCCGCCTCTGAACACAGCCGTCTGCAAAAGAAAGCTAGGCTCAACGGGGCAGTAGGCAGACAGCTCGACGAGCTGCTGCAGTCGCTAGGCGTAACCAGCAGGTCGGCCCGCGACCAGCTCGTTAAAGACGCTGTTGCTTACTTAGAGTCGGCTGCCTACGACGAGCTGCTCGCTCAGGGCAACCCCCTAAAGGACTTTGCACCGGTAGACACACTAGTGCGCATGACCTACTCGGCGCAAGCAGGAGCCGCGGGTGAGCAGGAGTTTAACGACAAGGCTATGGAACTTTACGCGAAGGCGATAGCGTTTAGTGTAGAGAAGAGCGTTAACGCCAATAAGGCCTTCTTTGCGGTAAAGGACGTGCAGACAGGCGCTATCGATAAAACTGCGAAGGCCATCACTGTTTTAGGAGGCCTAGGAACAGCGGCAGGGGCGTTTGCGGGCGGCGATGCTAAGGCTGGTTTTGAGGCCGTGGCCGGCATGCTGACTAGTCTAAGCGGGCCAAAAGTGCAGCTACTGGTGTCGACACTAAACTATGCTAAGGCAGGAATTGAACAAGCTGCGGATGCGGCGCAGGCGTACTGGACGCAAGCCGAGATTGAAGAGGCCTACAAGATGTATCTCGACCAAGAGAGTGGTTTGGCAGGCGATTTTCAAAGCATCTTTGCCTTAAAAGGCAATGCCGAAGCCCTAATGAACATTCGCATAGTCAAGGCGCACTGCGAGAAGTACGGCATTAATGAGGCCGACTTAGGCAGCGCCGCCAGAGAAAAGCTCATCACAGGGGCGTGGAGCGGCCTAAGGCAGTATTTTGAGGAACGCAAGGCTAGTGAACCGGAAATCGCTAAGCTAAGGCAGAGTGAAGAGGCTTTCATCGCTGAGATGAAAAAGCAAGGACTTTTGTCCTACCTTACCCATCAAGCCTACTTCGGCATAGACAAGCGCGGCAGCAACTACGATGTAGAAACTAGGCTGACGCGGCTCTATGCCATCCGCAACGCAGTCCTAAGCTGTATCGACCCCGACAAAAGGGCAGAACTTGACCATGTGCGGTTAGTGCGTGCTATCGGCGTTTGGATAGCACAGTCAGAGAAGAACGACAAGGCGGGTTTCTTTGCGTATCTGCGCGAGACGGGGATGTTTGAAGAAGCGATTAAGGCCGACCCCACCTTCGCTTGGGTGCTGGTAGGCACAGTAAATTACGATGGACAAGAACAGGTGCGTGCGACTAACAAAGGCGGTGTCTACGAAGTTAGCAACAGCTCCGCTCCGGGCAGTTACAGCTGTACGTGGAGGTACCTCGGCAAGACCGATACCTACTACGACCCTGATGTGTTGCATGGCGAAAACAGCACCTCAACAGCTACATTTAGTGTGCCCCCAAGCACTATACGAGCAGGAGAAGTCGTCTCGCTAGACATGAAGCTCTCCTTTGGCTCGCAAAAGCTCTCGTACTTCACGGATAAGGCCACTGCAGGCGCCGACTTTGACAAGTGGGACGTAGACATAGGCTATATAACCGGAGGCGCGATTAGGTTCCGCAACAAAGACGGCAAGACGAGCTTCACCATCGACACATACAAGACGGTAAAGGTGTACTCCGTAAGTGAAACACTCACTGCCGTCGTGCCGGCGGGAAAAGCCGCGGGAGATAAAATTGCGCTACGCACTAGCCTGTCTGCCCGCGTGACACAAGGCACGCGTTACATTTATGAGTGGCAGCAGACAGACTAAAGGGGTAGGGTTGGCGAGGGTGCTTATGTGGCGCATAGTGCTGTCACTGCTTGGCATCGCCTTCATCGTGTATGGAGGCGCCCACTTGGCACTAGGAGTCTTTGGCGAGACTGCTACTGCCGTTGTCACAGGCATTCGTCGTCAGCGGGCGCACTGCTCATTGTTGTCGCTCATCAAATGCAGAAAGGGTGATTCTCGCGTGGCGATAAGTAAATTGACCCCTCGTTTGCCGCAACCTGTGCAGCTGAGTGCGCCTGCCGCGCCGCCATCATTGCGCCGTGCACCTATAGCACAGGAGACATTGCTCTCTTGGCTAAAGGAGATGGCCCGGGCAGGGGTTAGGACATTGCCTTCCATGTACAAGCAGCTGACGATAAAGCTCGGCATTGTTGCCGCCGTCAACTTTATCTTTTGGCCGCTTAAGACCTACACCTTGCCCGACCCTTTAGGCTCGCTGGTGATGTTGATCGTTTTTCTCACTGCTACTTACAACGACGTCATTCCAAAGACTATCTACTGGGTCATTGTTTTCACTTTTGGGACTCGCCTTTTTAAGAAGATACGAACCGACGGCTTAGCAGTTGCGTTGCAGCCCATTCGCCAGCTTGTGCCTGAAGTTAAACAAGCGTACCATGCGCTCGGCGAGCAAGCGCAGGTTCTCTTGTTAACCGGGGGCGGCGTCGGGCTAATCGTTGCTAACTACTTCGCTAGTTACAGTCGCTTCGGCGGTGCGCGCAACAAGTTTGACAAGTACTTTGTAGTGCTGGTGATTTCTTTTGCCGTCAGCTACATCTTGGGGGAAAGTAAGCGAGGTTGGCTGTTTAAGTTCGGCAGGTTAGCTGCTAGCGACCTCGCCCGTGTGCTTAAGCGACCCTTCAGCTACAGCGACGAGTATACCTTCCTCTTGCTGAGCGGCTTTGTCGGCGGGCTACTTCTTGATGCCCCGTTAATCGTCATGCGGCTGATGTATGGGGGGTACATTTTGGGCGCGCTTGCTTTGGTCGGAGCAATTGCGTTGCCGCGCATACGACGGGCGCAGCAACCGTCATGATGACCGTCGTCGATCGAACGCATCGTTATGTTGCGGTATTTAACCCCGAGACAGGCGTCAGCGTGCGCTCTGGCATGATTGACGAACGCGGGCATGACACAGGTAAGGATCCGTTTCAGGCAAGTTTTCCTGAGCTCCTGGACATCGGGATAATGGGGCGGTGCGCCCATGGACAAAGCGGACGGTGCCTGATGTCTGGCGTTGAATGCTACCAAAGCGGCGACGAGAAAAGCCAGCCTAACATGGCGCTAGGTGATTTTGTGCGCATAATCGACGAATGCCGCGGTCGAACTTTTCAGGTGGCGCTTGGCGGACGCGGGGACCCAGACATGCACGACGACTTTCTGGAGATAATCGGCTATGCCCGCAAGCAAGGCGTAGTGCCCAATTTTACGACCTCGGGATTTGCTTTGCGGCAGGAGCTGATGCCGGCGATTAAAGCTAGCTGCGGGGCGGTAGCCGTAAGTTGGTACCGCAGCTCTTACACCCTAGGTGCAATTGAGATGCTTCTCGCGGCAGGCATAAAGACTAACATCCACTACTGCCTAAGCAACGCCACGATTGATGAGGCCATCGAGCGCATGCGATACCATAAATTCCCTGCAGGGATCAACCGCATCATCTTTCTGCTCCATAAGCCGGTGGGCAGGGGCAGCAAGGCAAACGTGCTGAGGAACGACGATTCTCGCGTCAAGGAGTTCTTTTCCTTGTTTGACGACAATGAGTACATCGCCAAAGCAGGCTTTGACAGCTGTAGCGTGCCCGGGCTGCTCGGCTATACCTCGCGGATTTGGCCGGCGTCAATTGAGCCGTGCGAAGCCGGCAGGTTCTCAGCCTACATTTCGCCTGACCTCTCGCTCTACCCGTGTAGTTTTGAACAAGACCCCGCCTATGCCGTGCCCTTGCGAGGGGGAAGCCTAGAAGACGCGTGGAACGGGGAGCAGTTCATGCGGTTTCGCCGCAAGTTTGTAGGCCGCTGTCCCTCCTGCCAGCGTTATGAGATGTGCTTTGGGGGATGCCCAGTTTTGCCCGAAGTGACTTTATGTGACCAGCAGGGTTTGTAAAGGGGGATAGGAATGAAGGTCAAAATTGATTTTGTCACTAACTCATCGAGCGAAAGTTTTGGGATTGTAGCTATCGACACGGTCGCCTCAGTGGTTAGTGCAGGCGGGCTGTTAGTGCTGATTGAGGCGGCTAAGGGTATGCTTTCCGGCAGCCTGCAAGGGTCGGCTTTAAGTGACGCACAGTCCATGGCGCAAGAAATTGCCGCAGGCGCGGAGTCAGAAGCAGATTTTCAGGAAGCGGCGGTAATGGAGGGATACAGCGAGGCGGAGAAAACCATCGACAGCGAAGCTGCACAAATTCAAAAGGAAATTGACGAATACTCCCAGCTGTGGGCAGAGTCAGACAAGACTGCCGACAAAACAGACCCAGGTTACGACAAGCTTAAGCAGCAGTATGAAGCGTACATAAAGCATTTGCAGGACTCTCTTAAGCAAAAGGATTATGAAAAGCACCTCGTTCAGGTGCAAAAGGCCGAGGAGAAGGCAGCAATAGAGGCGAAGGGCGAGTGGATGCGACAACGACAGGTAGATCTCATCGCCGTCAAAGAAGAGAAGGCCCTTCTCATAGCTACGCAAAAGGGGTATGGGTCTGCCGGATACAACGTAGCAGAGATTGAGCGGCGGCTTAAGCAGCTTGACGAGAACGAAAAGCGACTGACGACAACACTTGCCGAGAATGACGCACTCATTGAGTACACAGCGCGCGACAGGGGTAGCGTAGGCCCCGGTGCGGCTTTTGACAAAATGGTGAAGGACTTAGCCAAGCAAAAGGCCGACGCAGAGAAGGCCATGATTTATGCTAACGCAGGCCGTCGCGCTGAAATCGCGGCTAAGATTGCTAAGGCCGAGGCTGAACTTGCACAAGCAATGAAGTCTGCTAACCGCTGGGATTTGGCGACTAAGGCCGCAGAAGGCGTGCAGTTTGGCGCGGATGTAGCCATTGATGCCCTTTCGCACATTACGGGCCCGGCAGGGAAACAGATAAAGCTTGCCTACACGGCGGGCAAGGGCGTAGCCGGGGGTCTCGGTGAAGGCATGGCAGACCCCAAAAATGCAGGCAAGCACATTGCCAAAGGCATTATCGGTGCGGTAACCGAGGTGGCTAAAGACAGGTTTCAGGATGGGCGCCTGACATCTAAAATGAAGAGTGCGCTAGCGGGCATGGCCAACGAAGCGGCTCAGGGCGGCCTTGACGCGAGCATCAAAGGGGAGGGCGTCTTAGAGGGCGCGGTTAAAGGCGTCGGCAAAGGGGCACTAGATGCAGTAACAGAGCATGGGCTAGAGACAGCAATTAAGAAAGCCCCGGCAGCGCTTACCAGTCGCATACCTATGCCCAAAGGTACTAGCGTCGATGTGGGCGACATGTCGGTGTCGCAGATTCTAAATAACAACCCGCTGTCTAAAGGGCTCTTAAAAACTGGCGGGCGGGAGTTTATCTGGTCTAAAGGAAAGGACATGGTTAAAGGTGCTCTTGTTGATGCCACAGGTACCCCTCTAGGGTTTGTCGATAAGGAAGGAGGCTAAATTCATGCCAACAAAGTATAGCATTTCTCCGGGCGGCTTCCGGTGGTTGTCGCAAGCGTTTGACCAAGTTAGCCCAATCTCTCCCCTAGCTGTGCGAGAAGGGGAGGCGCAAGAGGTTGACGAGAGCGTAATTGATGAGCTTAAGGCGCAAGGAATCATTTCGGCCGACGGAACTATAACGGGCGAAGCAGCAGCTGTGCTTAACGTGTTGAAGGAGGCTCGGTCATATTCACGCATTCGCATTCTAGGCGCCATGTCGCAGGTTGACAAGGTAACCTATTTCCACAACAACCTAGCCTGCTCTGTCGACAGCGGGCCTAGTACTTTTGACATCGCCATGCCGCCGAGCACCGCCGACGCGTTGTACGCGCTAGAGGAATTCACCGGAAGCAGTAGGTTAGTGAACGTGGAGTTTGCTGCAAAGCTATCTCTGATGGGCGCACGCGCATTTTTGGCCTTAGTCGACCTGACCCGGGTTCGCGCACTAAAAATACTGGCAGGGGAACCTAACGAACTTGGCTGCACTAAAGGGGAGATTATGGCGCGCGCCGTGAGTCAGCCACAAGGGTATATGGCCTTAGCGCGCAACTTACAGGACTTAGTAGAGCCGTCCCTGCTTGGTGCAGAGCTACCCGTTGCGGCTCTTGATGAACTGCTCGGCAAACGCATGGTGCGGCGAGAGGGAGAACTATTCTTTCTGCAGGGCGAATCCTTGGAGCTTGCGACTAACTTTCTTCTGCCTGAGTACGTGTTTAGCGTAAGTTACGGGCATGTCAATCCGCCGAGGGAAGTAGTGCACGCAGAATGTAACGTAGTCTTCTGCGGGATGCATAACCTGCTCTACATGGAGGCCACAGGCAATGACGAGCTTAACCTAGAAACCATGTCCGGGAGCGCGCTGTTCGGAATGTTGCAGCGTGCACTGGCTGAGGCTCCTGTTCTATCTAGTTGAAGTTGACTTCATTCTCGGCCATGGCATAGAATGAAGACCGAGGGAGGTGAGCTGCATGGAAACGGACGACGGGCCTAGGCCTAGAAGCCATAGTGGTAGTGGCATAAGAGCACCGGGGTCGTTGGTCGAGGCAGCTCGCTTCTGTTGGCATGCCCTGAATTAGGCCTACGCGTTCTCTTGTACCACGCCACCAAACACTGGCCGTGTTTCTGACGACCGGCCGCGACAAATAGTGGAGGTGAGTTTTGTGGAAAAGAGAATCGTTGACACCGTCAATGCATTGATGGCCGACAAGAACTGGGAAGGACTCAGGGCGGCTGTCACTAAGTTGCCTTATCCCGACATTGCCGAAGTGCTGGCAGAGGTTGGGAAGACTGAACGTGTGCTGATTTATCGCATTCTGCCGAGGGAATTAGCAGCAGAAGTGGCGGCCTACCTAGAGCCGGATGACCTGCACTTTCTTATCCAAGAGCTTAGTGACGCGGAGGCAAGGCACCTGATAGCGAGTCTCCGGCCTGATGACCGCACGTTTTTCCTAGGCGAGTTGCCCGGGCAAGTTACGCAGCACATCCTCAACCTGCTAAGCCCCGACGACTTGCGCGAGGCGCGGGAGCTGCTTGGGTATCCTGAGCATTCCGTCGGCAGACTGATGACGCCGGAGTACGTGGCAGTGCGCCCCACGTGGACGGTTGAACAAGTGCTAGGCCACATTCGCCAGCGCGGCAGAGACAGCGAGACAATCAATACGCTATACGTAACCGACGAACGCTGGTACCTCTACGGGGCGGTCGACCTAAAGCACATTATTCTCGCGGCACCGACTGCCCAAGTTAGCGACCTGATGCGGACGCCGGCGATAAGCCTAAACGCTTTTAGCGACCAAGAAATTGCCGTAGCCACCATGCAGAGGCACGACGCCTTTGCCTTGCCGGTAGTTAACACCGACGGCGTGCTGGTGGGCATTGTCACTTTCGACGACATGATGGACGTCGCCCAAACAGAGGCTACCGAGGACTTTCACCGTGCCGCAGCTATCGCTCCTCTCGAAGACGTCTACACGGCGACCGGAATTGTACCGCTAGTGAAGAAGCGCATGGGGTGGCTGCTCGGGCTGATTATCGTGAATCTCATGTCTTCAGGAGTTATTGCGGTTTTCGAGGAGACACTATCGGCCACTATAGCCTTGGCCTTCTTTATGCCGCTCTTAATCGATAGCGGCGGTAACATCGGCTCGCAAGCCGCGACGATGATGATTCGCGGTTTGGTAACCGGAGACCTGACTTTAGGTCGTTGGGCCACAACGCTAGCTAAAGAAGCCGCCGTAGGTGGTCTGCTCGGCTTGCTTATGGGTGGAGCAGCCGCTGTGCTCGGCTTCTACCGCGGAGGGTATGAACTGGCCCTAGTCATAGGGCTAACTATGGTGCTGATGGCGGTCATGTCTAATCTAGTGGGCGCCGCGCTGCCCTTTGTGTTTAAGCGCCTGCGTATCGACCCTGCGGTTGCCAGCGGGCCACTAATTACGACTGTCGCCGATACAGTAGGGCTAGTAATCTACTTTACGATAGCGCGTATGGTGTTAGCGTAGAGGTGTGTCGCTTGTCACTTGTGGCTTGTCGCTTGTGGGACTGTCGTCCGCTGTGAGCAGCGAGCTTTAAGCGGCGAGCTACGAAGTGCAAAGTGCCAAGTGCTAAGTGCTAAGTGCAAAGTGCTGAGTGCCAAGTGCGAAGCGGTGCTCCACTACTAGCCCCCCACATAAAGAAAGGCTCGTCCCTGCGGACG
This sequence comes from Selenomonadales bacterium, assembly GCA_018335585.1. NCBI lineage: Bacteria > Bacillati > Bacillota > Negativicutes > Selenomonadales > Selenomonadales bacterium. The sequence goes on along the minus strand of JAGXRZ010000051.1, from coordinate 23,582 downwards.
AGCCTTCTTCTGCACTGCGATATTTATTCGGCGTACTTGTCGACTAGGATAGCGATGGCGCCGTCGCCGGTAACGTTAGTAGCGGTACCGAAGCTGTCTTGCGCCATGTAGAGAGCGACCATCAGGCCGAGCGCGGCTTCGTTAAAGCCAAGCATGGTGCCAAGTAGTCCGTAGGCCGCCATAATTGCGCCGCCGGGCACGCCGGGGGCTGCAACCATGATGATGCCTAGCATAAAGATGAACGGAATTACCCCTGCGAAGCTAGGCAACACATAGGCCGGGTTAATAATCATAACCGCCATAGCGCACATAGTAATAGCAATGGTGCTGCCTGAGAGATGAATGGTAGCACAAAGGGGGATAACGAAGCTTGCAATTTCTTTACGGATTGGCAGCTGCCGCGCCTGTTGCAGGGTCACCGGCATGGTGGCCGCGCTAGACATCGTACCTACCGCGGTCAGGTAGGCGGGCAGCATAGACTTAATTGAGCTGAGCACAGGCTTCTTGGTCACAAGCGAGGCATATCCGTACAAAACGAAGATCCAGACCCACTGTACCAAGACAGCTAGCACGAGCACCAAACCAAAGGCGCGCAGGGTGTTAAATACGGTGCCTTCGGCGGCCATTCCGGCAAATATCCCTCCGATGAATAAAGGAATAAGCGGAATAATGACATTGGCGATAAGCTTCTCTATAATGTTTTTCCCTTCACCAAGCAGGCGCGCCATGTTTTGGCTGCCGGTTGCCACCACTCCTAGGCCAAGTACAAAAGCAAGCGCTAAAGCAGACATAACGCCAAAGACAGGGGCGATGGCGAGGGTGAAATATGGGGTGAGCTTGGTTCCGGATGCGAGTTGTCCCGCTACCCCGGCGATCACCGGCTGTAACCCGACAGTGACGAAATAGGCGAGGAAGCCGGAGAGTATGGTCGACATGTAGGCAAAGGCGACTGTGAGCGGTGCAAGCTTGGTGCTCTTGCTGCCTAGTCCGATGACGCCGTCAGCGATAAAGAACACAATGATGAGCGGAATGCTAAAGAAGATAAGCTGACCTACGAGTCCTTGAATGGTAATAAGGATGCGCGTGAGGAAAGCGGGCGCCCAAAGACCTAGCATAATGCCACCGACGATAGCGACGAAAAGACGAGCGATAAGTTTCATGCATTCACGTCCTTCCCATTACTAGATGTGCACAACTGCCATGACACGCTGCAGTTCACATTTCGCCCCCTTAATGCAAAAACTGTGTCATAGTTGGCAGTTGCGTCAATCCAATCAAATATTATAGCCACGGAGCGCAAATGTCAAACAATTGCGCTTGACGTTTGTGGCTTGTGGCATGCATGTTGCTTGTGGCTTGTCGCTTGTCGCTTGTGGGAGTGCGGGCAGCTGTGAGTGATAGGGGAAATCGTGAATCATGAATCGTGAATCGTGAACTGCGGGAGGAGGCTTTCAGCACTCAGCGCTCAGCAGTCAGCTTGCGGAGATTAGGCGTTAGGCTTTAGGCTTTAGGCTTTAGGGCTGTGAGCGGTGAGCAAAAGGGTGGAAAGGTACAAGGTAAAAGGTAAAAGGGGAAAAGGTTCCACTGCGACACGGCTCTACTGAGCACTGAGCACTAGGCACTAAGCACTTCTTGACACCGAACAAACGTTCGTATATCATAAGCCAAAAGTGGAGGTGAAGTTAGTGAGAGTAGAGCGGCAGGTTACGCCGGAGGCCAAAGCGTTGCTGTACGAGGAAGGATACCTGGTAGTGGAGGCAGAGCCGCGGGCTGGCCTCACGTTGTTTCTCTCGCAGCTTGGCGGCGACGTGGCGGACGAGGTTAAAGGCAGCATTGTCTACATTAACGCCGTGCACAACGAAGGCGCCGTGCTAGTGGAGCTAGGTCGCAAGCTAGGGCAGGCGTGGGGGGAAGTTACCCCGCGTTCGCTTTTGGCAGCGTTAGCAAAGCAGGCGCCGCTAGTCGTGTTGCTCGACGGGTTAGAGTGCTTAGCGCAGCGCGAACGCGACGAGTTGTCGGGGTTACTTAAGGCTTTTGCGAGCGAGCGCATGTTCTGCAAAAGCCTCACACAGGTGTTTGTGGTCTTAGGCACACGCGGCAAGTGGGAGGGCGCCAAGCTGACACTTAGCTACTTTACGCGGCAGGAGGTGGCCAAGTTGCTTGCTCGTCCAAGTAACGACCCTGTCGCTTTGGCCCTTTATGCATGGACAGGCGGCTCACCTGAGCTCACGCGCGAGTTAGCGCGCGGCTTGCGCTGTTGCGAGCAAGGCCCACAGGCGGTGTACAAAGCAGTGCAGGAAAGCGCCAAACACGGCCGGCTGCGCCGCATTGTCGGCGCGCGGCCTACGCTCGCAGACTTGCGCCGCCAGGGACTAGCACGCGAACGCCCGGTGCCCGCTGTCAACCTAGCACTAAAGCTCGCAGAGAGCAGTGAGTCCGGGCTAGTGGTGAACAGATGCGCCATGGAAGTGCGCTACGGCGGGCGGTTGCTGCCGTTGTTTCCGCAGGAGATGCGCATCCTGTTTTTGCTCGCGGCTAATCCCGGCCGGGTTTATAGCGCGGCGCAAATCTATGCCGAACTAACAGGGGGACAGGAGCTTTATCTGGGGGAGCGCAGCATTAAGGCGCAGGTTTCGCGCCTAAGGGGTAAGCTGCCGCATGGGCAGACTTGGATTATTACGCGGCGCGGCTTCGGCTATTCCTTCAACCCACAGGCGCCTGTCATGTTGCAGTAAATTACCCAAAAATGTTTTGTATTGCAACCTACCTGCAACCGCGCTAGGGTATACTGCACGCAGGGAGGTGCTTTTATGACTATAGACTGGGACTCAGTTCTCGCGTTTTATCCCGACTATACGGCACAAGGACTAGTGAGTATAGTCATTTACCCTGAGCAGACTGCCACTCTGCCTACTGCGGTTAGTACGCTTGTCCGTCAGGCCTGCCGTCAGTTCGCGCTCGACCCAAAGGCTCTCCGCAACGCGGCGCAGTTTGTCTCGGGCAAGCGCAATCTCGTGCCCTTGCCGCTCGCCCTAGGCTGCACTTTTGCACCCCTAAAAGTACATATACCGTTAGTCAAAGGGGACGCGGCCTACGGCTACTTCCGCATCCAGGCCATCCACAAGTTAGAGGCAAGGGCGGGCGATAGCACGTTAGTGTTAGTAAACGGTGCTGTCGTTCCCATAGTCCTTACCCAGACTGTAGCCCTCGCCCATACGGCGCGCGCGTTGCTCTTTGAGCGGGCGTTTTGGTCGCGCCGTGTCGGCACAAGCTATATCTGCGGCGGCAGGAATCTAGGGGTGTGATGAGGAAATAATGTAAGGGGATTTCTCGTCTTAGGCTGGGTGGTGCGTTGTGTTAGAGATAAAGATTGCTATTGCCAAGACCAACAAGTACTCTGTTTCCGCTAGTGGAGACAGTGTCGAGGTCACCGAGCGACCGCGCGGTGGCCTCTCGGTTGTCCTTGCCGACGCGCAGGGTAGCGGAAAATCTGCGCGCACTAACAGCCGGTTAGTCGTCGCCAAATGTGCCTCGCTTATTAGTGAAGGGGCACGAGATGGGGCAGTAGCGCGCGCCGTACACGACATGTTGTTTGCGCTGCGCGACGGAAAAGTCTCGGCTACGCTAACTATCGTTTCTGCGGATTTAGAGAGCATGAGCCTGGTAATCTCACAAAACGCAGGGCCGCCGGTGTTTCTGCTCCAATCGGACGTTAGTATGACGTTAGACGCGAGTTCGCAGCCTATCGGCGTACACCGCAACATGAAGCCAAATGTGTGCGAAGTGCCACTTGAGCCGAGCCTCGCCGTTCTGGCCATGACGGACGGCATCTACGCGGCGGGGCGAGCGCAAGGCGTTCCGTGGCAAGAAGAAGAGCTGCAGTCCCTACTGCAACTGCACGCCGCTTCCCCGAGCTTTTTGGCGCAGGAGATCTTAGAGGCTTCGCTGCGCAAAGACTCCATGCGAGCGCAAGACGATATGGCGGTGTGTGTGCTGTACGTCGGAGAGCACGCCCGAGACGTCAAGATTCGCACTCTAAACGTTCACCTGCCGTGCTAGACCCGGTTGCGTTGCGCATAGGCGTAGTAGGGAATTGCGTAGCCGGCAAAAGCACGCTGGTAAGTAAGCTCCGCGCTTTGGGGCATAATGCTATCAATATTCCGCAAGAGCATTCCGTATCGCGGCGTTTTTGGCGGCGCATTAAGCCCGATTTCCTGATCTACCTAAGTTGTACGTTGCCGGTAGCCCGCACCCGCCGCCCTATCGAGTGGGGGCAAGAGCGCCTAGATGAGCAGTGGGGCATATTAGCCGAGGCCAAAGAGCATGCTCATCTAGTCGTCGACACAGACCCCTTAACAGCGGACGATGTGGCTGCCCTTGCCGTGCAGTCCATTAACAAGTTCATAAAGGAGCAACGAAGTAATGAAAGAACCGATTACGCTACGTGTCGTGAAGGCTCATCCCCGCGTTCAGACCTACCTTAATTTCGGCAACGACCACCTGGCGGCCATGGGGTTTACGGAACACGGCCTGCGCCACTCTGCTGTGGTAGCCCAAGTCGCGGCGCGCATCTTGCGCGAACTTGGCCATTCCGAGCGGGAGGCAGAACTCGCGGCCATCGCGGGTTGGACGCACGACCTCGGCAATGTTATCAGCCGCCACAACCACGGACAGAGCGCAGCCATGATTGTCATGCAGACACTCGAAGAAATGGGTATGCCTTTTGCCGAGATAGCCGTGGTTACGTCCGCGATTGGCAACCACGAAGAGCAGTACGGTCAGCCGGTGAACGACGTGGCCGCAGCGCTAATCCTCGCAGATAAGACCGACGTGCACCGTTCCCGCGTGCGCAACCGCGACCTAGTAAAATTTGACATTCACGACCGCGTAAACTATGCAGCCGAAAAATCTGAAGTGCTAATTGACAGGGAACAACGTACCATTACCTTACGTCTAAGCATTGATATAGCGATTTGCCCGGTAATGGACTACTTTGAGATTTTCCTGACGCGGATGGTGATGTGCAAGCGTGCGGCCGAGCGTCTAGGCTGCCAGTTTTCGATTGTAGTAAATGAGGCGCGACTTCTTTAGTGTTGACCCATTTATAAGACAGGGGCTATAATTGTTGGGGCAAAGAGAAAGAGAAAGAGACAATGCTAGGAGGAAACTAAGTTGCGTACCAAGTACCTAATCTTGTTTATGCTGATACTCGCCTTAATCGGCGGGGCGGCATACTATTCCTATCGGCCGCTGTCCGAGGACATTACGTTTGGTCTCGACATCCGCGGCGGTATCTCCGTGCTCTTAGAGGCAGTGCCCTCAGAAGAAGTGCCCGAGATTAACGACGATGCCATGACCAGAGCGGTCGCCATCCTCAGTCAGCGCGTCAACGCTTTAGGTGTCGTAGAGCCTGAGGTCGTGCGCGAAGGCGAGCGCCGCATTCGCATCTCTTTGCCAGAGTATGAAGACCAAGAGTCGGTACTCGAAGTAATCGGCACTACTGCCGTACTAAGATTTACAGACATTAACGGCAATGTCATCCTCACCGGCGACAGCTTGCGCGACGCACGCGAAGACCTCGATGAGCAGCGGCGCGGCGTGGTCAACATTAGGCTAGACGACGAGGGCGGCCGCAAGATGCGCGAGTTTACCGGCAAAAACATCGGCCAACGACTCGTCATCACTCTAGACGAAGCGGTTATATCTGCCCCCACCATCGAGGGCGAGGTAGGCGTAGAGGGCTCGATCACCGGCTTAGGTTCTTTGGCCGAAGCGCGTAGCTTAGCCATTATGCTGCGGTCCGGCGCCCTGCCGGTAGACCTAGAAGTGCGCGACTTCCGCGGCGTGGGCCCCACACTCGGGCAGGCTTCGCTAGATAAGAGCGTTCTAGCCGGTTTAATTGGACTTGGACTGGTCGTGTTGTTTATGCTGGTAGTCTACCGTGGCTTCGGCGTAGCGGCTAACTTCGCTCTAGTAGTTTACACACTTATCGTATTATGGGGATTAGCCGCAATTAACGCCACAATTACTCTTCCGGGCGTTGCCGGTATAGTGTTAGGTATAGGTATGGCTGTCGACGCAAACGTGATTATTTTCGAGCGAGTTAAAGAAGAGCTCCGCACCGGGCGGTCGCTTAGGGCATCTATAGGTGCAGGCTTCACGCGTGCCCTGTGGACAGTTTTTGACGCTAACATTACAACCCTAATCGGCACAGCGGTGTTGTACTATTTTGGCACAGGCCCAATCCGCGGGTTTGCTGTAACGCTTAGTATGAGTATCGTCGTCAGCATGTTTACGGCTCTGACCATAACTCGCCTGTTCCTCGTGCTGATGCTAAACTCCTCGCTTATAAAGACGCAGCACTCCCTTCTGTCAGGAGGAGCCAAGAAATGAAATTAAACTTCGATATTATCGGCAAGCGCCGTCACTTCTACAAAGTATCGGCCGTTATCTTAGTCGTCGGCGTGGTTCTGCTGCTGACCCGCGGCCTAAATCTTGGCATCGACTTTTTAAGCGGCACCCTGCTAGAGATTGACCTTAAAACATCCTTTACCATTGCCGAGGTCAATGAAGTCGTAGATGCGCACCTAGAAAAGTACCAAGTACGCGATGTACGCGAGGGCGGACAGACGACGACCCTAGTGCAAATTCGCACTTCCCAGACCGACCCACAGAAGCTGGCCACGGCTATTGAAGCCGTCAGCGCTAAGTGGAAAGAAGCCGAGCATATCTCGACGTCTAGCGTCGATGCCGTGTTTAGCATTGAGCTGGCACGCAATGCCTTTATCGCCTTGGTACTCGCCTCGATTGGCATGCTTATCTACATTGCCCTCCGGTTCGAGGTGAAGTTCGCCGTGGCAGCCGTCATTGCTCTGCTGCACGACGTATTCGTGGTATTGTCAATCTTCGCCTTGCTCCGCATAGAAGTTAACAGCGAGTTCGTAGCGGGCATTCTCGCTATTGTCGGCTACTCCATTAATGACACCATCGTCGTATTTGACCGTATCCGCGAGAATCTCAACAAGCAAAAGCGCCAAGGTGACTTTGAAAAGCTCGTCAATACCAGCATCATGGAGACCTTGTGGCGCTCCCTCAACACATCGATTACCACGCTCCTCGCTATCGGAGCTGTCCTGCTAATCGGTGGCGTAACTTTGCGCCCGCTAGCCTTTGCCTTAGTCATTGGCATTATAGCCGGAACGTACTCCTCTATTTTTATGGCTAGCTCCATTTGGGTAGACTGGAAAGAGGCCGAGCTGGCTAGAGGCGCGGTACGGAGAGCTTAGGAACGGTAAAGCGGCCGGAATTCTCCGGCCGCTTTTGCTGGCTTTTGGTTAGGATTGTTCGGTGTTTAGCACAATCGTCACAGCCTCTACGCGTGAGCCGTCCATAGACTTTACCGTGAACTGCAGGTCGTTTATCATTACGCAGTCGCCTGACGCGGGAACGGTGCCTAGACTATACATAATCATGCCGCCGACAGTGTCGTATTCTCCATCAGGTAGGTCGCGCCCGATAACCTCTGAGGCATCGCGGATGTTTAGGGTGCCAGACATTTCAATCGTGTTGTCGTCAACGTAGGTGAAGTCGGGCAGCTCGTCCTCGTCGTATTCGTCGGCAATGTCGCCCATAATCTCTTCAACCAAGTCTTCTAAAGTAATCAAACCTGCCGTTCCGCCATATTCATCTACAACTATGGCCATGTGTAGCTTCTTGCGCTTAAACTCTGCTAAGAGCTCGCTAACCCGCTTAAACTCCGGTACAAAATACGGCGGTCGAAGCAGCGGCCTTACGTCGAAGGGGTCCGGTGGTTCCAAGCCAAGTAGGTCTTTGGCGTGCAGTACACCCACAATGTCGTCAATGCCGTTGTCGTACACAGGTACACGGGAGTAGCCGTCTCGCTTAAGAATCTCTAGTAGCGCCGGATAAGTAATGCGCACGCTCACGCGCACAATCTCCGTACGCGGCGTCATCACGTCCTTAACCAGAGTATCGCCAAACTCAATCACGCTGGTTATCATTTCTTTTTCTTCGACTTCTAAGATTCCCTCTTCTTGACCTACGGTGACGAGTGTGCGCAGCTCTTCTTCGCTAAATGTTGGCGTAGAAGTACGAAAGTGCCCGCCGAGTAAGGTAAGTAGGAGCTTGGAGATACTCTCAAGCACTATGGCGAGTGGATTAAAGAGTGCAAAGAAGACGGAAAGCAAGCCGGAGTAGCGCAGCGAAATACGCTGATTGTGGTGTAAGCCGAATGTCTTGGGAGAGATTTCGCCGAAGATGAGAATAACTAAGGTCATAACGACTGTGGCGATGCCAAGCCCCGCGCCTTCGCCAAACAGGTTAATGGCGAGAAAGGTGGCTACCGAGGTGGCCGCGATATTTACCATATTATTGCCGATAAGAATTGTACTGAGCAGTCGACCGGGGTTACTAAGCAGCCGTTCAATGCGCTTCGCGCCTTTTGCGCCCTCATCTACGAGGTGCCGCACACGCAGCCTGCCTAAAGACATAAGGGCAGTCTCCATGGCCGAAAAATAAGCCGACATAATTAGTAGGGCCATTAGCGCTACTAAATGCCATAAGTACGAGTCCATTAAGGCGAACACTCCTCCTCAACTTCTGCACCAAGTATACCCTAGCGCGAGGGTGTTGCATAGTGGACGCGGCGTGCTAGAGGAAGTGCCTAGTGCCTAGTGCTCAGTGCTCAGTAGAGCCGTGTCGCAGTGGAACCACTGCTCACCGCTCACAGCCCTAAAGCCTAACGCCTAACGCCTAAGCCCCGCCCCTAGTTCACGATTCACGATTCACGATTGCCCCACAGCTCACAGCCCACAGTGCTCCCACAAGCGACAAGCGACAAGCGACAAGCGACAAGCAACAATTGACAGGAGATTATCATGCAACTTACTTCCTACAGGGACTTTCAACTGGACAAGTTTCAGCAGCAAGCGATGGAGTATATCGCCGCGGGTCGTTCCGTAATCGTCTGTGCTCCTACCGGCGTCGGGAAGACGCTAGTGGCAGACTTCTTGGTCGACCAATCCTTACAGAGAGGGCACAAGATTGTCTACACGGCGCCAATCAAGGCTTTAAGCAACCAGAAGTACAAGGAGTTTAAGCTGCGCTTTGGCGAAGAGCGGGTAGGCATTGTCACGGGCGACGTCAGCATTAACCCGCGCGGCGATTGCCTAGTGATGACGACCGAGATATTCCGCAACATGGTTTTGGCCAAAGAGCCTTTTGTCGCGGATATCTCCCACGTTATTTTTGACGAAATCCACTACATCGACAGCGACCGCGGCGTCGCTTGGGAAGAGAGCCTTATTTTTGCCCCGCCGCATATCCGCGTGCTCGGGCTTTCGGCTACCATCGGCAACCTCGCGGAGCTCGTGGGCTGGCTGTCGACAGTGCGCGGTGAAGAGTTTGCCGAGGTCGTGGAGCTTAAGCGCGCCGTGCCGCTAATGCACCACTTCTACCTGCTTGACGCGAGCGGCAAGCGCATTATGCGGCCGATGAGCAACACCGAGCCGCCGCCGTTTGTGGCCGACGCAAAGATTACCCACCTCGACTTAATTAAAGCCATTAAAGGCAGCTACCTGCCTGCGCTGTTTTTTGTCTTTAGCAGGCGGCAGTGCGCCGCTAACGCGCGCGACACGTCACTGGCGTTGCAGCTGCTTTCCAAGCGCGAGCTAGCCGAGGTAGAAGCGGTGCTTGCCCGCTACGGCGAAGTCTCCGGGTTAGCTAAGAGCGGGGACTACCGCCTGCTAAGGAGCGTCCTCCGCCGCGGCGTCGGGTATCACCACGCCGGGCTCTTGCCTGTACTTAAAGACATGGTAGAGGAGCTGTTTGCACAGAAGCTTATAAAAGTCCTCTACTGCACCGAGACCTTCTCTGTCGGCATTAACTACCCGGTGCGCGCGGTATGCTTTGACGGCCAGCGCAAGTTCGACGGCAAGAGCGTGCGGCCGCTTAAGGCGCAGGAGTACTTCCAAATGGCGGGACGGGCCGGCAGGCGCGGCATGGACGAAGCGGGCTATGTGTTTACGCTTGTGTCGGACTACCGCACGCGTTTAGAGAACTACGCAAAGCTTGAAATAGAGCGGCTCAATAGCCAGTTTAAGCTTACTTTCAACAGCGTCCTAAACTTAATTAAGTACGTAGCGCCCGAGGACCAAGAGAAAGCGCTTACTTTGAGTTTTGCCAGCTACCTCGCAGACATTGACAGGAGAGGCGTGTTAGCGCGCTACCGCGAGGTCGAAGCAGAAAGCCAGGCCTTAGTGCAGCAAGGCTGTCCCGCCATTAACGACCCTGCTTGCCCCGTGACGCGGCGGCAACTCCAGAACAGGCTGACGAGCTACGAGAAACTACTTACGCGTAGATCCAAAGAAGACACAGACCTTGCCGAGCGCTGCAAAACACTGCGCACGTTGCTCGACAGCACGCCTGAGAAGCGGTGTTCGTCCAAAAAACGCAGCAAATGCCGTTCCCTCAAGAAGCAGTATAACCAAGTTCTGCACCGCGTGAGCTTAGTACAAGCCGAGCTAGACCGCCTGCCACCAGCCAACACCTTTGTCGCCGAGTTTGCCCGCCGCCGGGAGACACTAGGGCGCCTTAAATACATCGACGCCGATACGCTGCTGCCGCGCGGCGAGATGGCGGCGCAGATCTATATTCAGGAGCTCCTCATTACCGAGCTAATCTTTGCGGGTATGCTCGAGGACTTGACCGAGCCCGAGATTGTAGCCTTGCTGCTCGGAGTGGATTATCCCTGGCGCAAGTTTGACACAGTTCTCCCCTGCGAAGAGCTTAAGCTTCAGAAGTGGTGGCAGTTCATAAACCGCTTTGCTAGCGAGCGCGCGCAGGCGGAAGTTGTGTACTCCGGCTACCTTTCGCCCATCGGCTACCTGTGGGCCAAGGGGGAGGACCTCTACACCATTCTTAACCAGTGCAATCTCGACGAAGGGGACATTGTAGCGTTGCTGCGACGCGAGATTGACCTGCTGCGCCAGATGCGCCACGCCCTGCGGGAAGTCCCACACCTAACCGCGAAGCTCTCGCGCTGCATTAACCTAATTGACCGCGACCTAGTACGAGTAGAGCTATAGCTATGCGCGACCGGCCCTCCCCTAATCATTTTTTTCACCGGACTGGCAACACTAACGGTGAAGTGGTTGGTGGGAGGTTTTGTTATGCCTAAGGAGTATCACCGTTTGGTGCGACACAACGAAAACGAGATTCTGTTCCTGGCGGTAGAGCTATCTGTGCTGGCGGCTGTGAGCCCTACCTCACTGCACTTGCACGCGGAGGGACTACGGGGTACAGGCAAGACGAGTATTTTGCGGGCGGCGCGCGATGTGTTGCCGAGTATTACGCGTATCGTTAACTGCATCTACAACTGCGACCCGGCTGCCCCACACTGCCCGGAGCATCGCGGCTTAGGGCAGGAAGATGTCGCGGCGCTCGGGCAAGAGCGCATCGCCATGCCTTACTTAGAAATCTCCCACTCCGCCAAAATGGCGACCGTAGTCGGCAGCCTAGACCTTAAGCGCCTCACCGACAAGCGTGCTCCCGAAGCGGCGATGTTGCCGGGCATTCTCGCGCAAGCGCACCGCGGCGTCGTGTTTATCGATGAAATAAACAGGCTCGCCGACACAAACCCCGAGATTGCCGATGTGCTCCTCGATGTCATGGGCACTAAGCCGGGGCGTCTGCAGATTGAGGAGGCCGGTCTACCGCGCGTGGAACTCCCGGTAAAAGTGACGGTCTGGGCGGCCTCTAATCCTGACGAAGACCCGGGGCCGCTTGACGGCATTCGGCGCCAGCTATCCGACCGCTTCGACCTCTCGGTCGGAGTCAAGCGTCCGTCAGACACGCGAGTACTGGCCCAGATTTTGCTCCTAGGTGACGAAGCACACCACTCTGCGCGCCAAGTCGCGCCGCGAGCAAACGCTAAACGTACGGAAGCTGTGGCACCGCCCGTGGAACTGCCGCCACCTATGGTCGATGTCGTGGCAAATCTCTTTGTGGAGTTTGGGTTAGAGAGCATTCGTGCGGCGGAGTCCATTCTTGTTGCCGCGCGCATGCATTGTGTGCGACGCGAGGCGCGGCGGGTTGAGTTAAGCGACATCTGCACCGGCGCGTCACTAGCCTTGCGCCACCGCGTAGCGCCGGAAGTGCTGTCGGAAATACTGGCGCAGCTTAGGCAGAAGGGGCAAGGGGCATCGTCGGCTATCCCACATCGACAGCAGGGCAGTTTGCCGCGGGACGCCATGCCCGAACCCACAAAAACGGCAGGTGGTTTGTTCAGTCGGTTGCGCGAGGTCTTTAAGGAACCGGCGTCCATCGCGCGCGTCCCGAGTGTCGGTACCTATACCCCGGAAGGCAACGTATCCGCGCTGCAACAGACATATGATTTAAGAGCTATGGGGTCTGCGGAGCCCGCATTAGGCGACTCGCCCGTTGTCGCCCCGCCGCTACCTGCCAAGCGCCTAGCCGATGTTCCCGTGGCTACCCGCGTGCAAACGGAAGAGGACCTCTGCAAAAGATGAACGCGCACTTGCCCCTAGTAAAAAAACTTGCCGCTGTACTTAGCATAGAACAGGGCTGCCGCCTTGGCGAGACGGCGGTCGTCAGCCGCAAAGTACACACCATTACTTCGCACAAGCCGGACACGGTGCACGTGATGCGCGACGCTGATGCCGGTCGCGTGTTTTATCGGCGACCAAAAGCTAATGAAGTGCTCCATGTAGACGTGTTTCATTCACTAAGTGAAGTCTCGCCCCAGGTTGTAGCGAAAGCAGCATGTCTTGCCGTGGAACGGTACGGGCAGCAAACCCACATAGACCACCGCGAACTGGCGCACTTTATCGACTTGCAGACAGCGGCAGGGGGAGGGAGAGCGACCGGCAGGCTGACCTTTGGGCAGCGCGATACCCTAAAGCAGGCGCACCAGAATCACGTGCACCTCACCCTGCTCCTAGCGGAGCGCGACCTCGCGCTAATCTTCTTGCTCGTCGAGGAAGTAGAACGTGCCCTGATTGAGACAGGGGTCGAACTGAGGAAGATAGAGCGGGTAGTTCACGCCCACGCTAACGCCGGTCTTGCCCAAGACCTTGACTCCTACAGAGCCGCCTCAGACTCCTTTCTTCTGCCCGCGCGGCCGGCCAAAGAAGGCGGAGAGAAGGCCGACACTTACGCTCTGCAGCTAGCCCACCTAGCCGACCTACTGGAGGAGATGGAAGATATTTCGGAGCTGCGGCATCTCCTTTACACCATGCACCCCGCCGTAAACAGCAGGGGCGTGCCCATGCCGGCTAGCGCCGCCGTGTCTCGCTTGTTTCAGGTGCGGTTGGCAGAAACATGGACCAAGCTTAAGGGCTATGGCTACGTGGAAGGCAAGGACGAGCGCTACCTGCTCTCGCTCTCGGGAATGCGCCTGTACGAGTCTCTGGCACACTCTACACGGCAGTTAGAATGCGACCTTAAGTATTACCACCGCCTCGGTCGTCAGGCTGCGCTAGCCGCAGCCAAACACGGTTACGGGCGCGTGAACAATCACCGCCGCGCAGCGCGCGGCTATCAGGCGCGCCCGCACCGCATAGAAGGCGAACGCGAGCTCGCCTTGGTGCCGACAATCTCGGCTAGCTTGTACGATGCCTTTAAGGCCCAGCGCGCTTGGCGCGTTCTGGAGCAGCACTTGCACTTTCAGGCTAAGACAGCTCGGCAGCGTCTAGACATCTGCCTGTTGATTGACGCTAGCGCCAGTATGATGGGGCGGCGCATGAAAGCGGCTAAGGAGCTGGCGCGACAGTTGGTACATGCTACGGACGACCGCCTCTCGGTTATCTACTTTCAAGAAGACCGCGTGGAATTGGCGGTGCCCTTTACCCGTAACCAGATTCTCTTAAAGAACGGACTGCGGTCGATTAAACCAAGCGGCCTGACACCGCTGGCACTAGGGCTGCTTAGGGCTTCGCAGTACCTCAGCAAACACTCATGCCGCGAGCGCTCGCTGCTTATCGTTATTACTGACGGCATCCCCACCATGGCCATGTCCGCCGGTGACCCCATGGAAGAAGTGCTGCAGCAAGCCAAAGACATCGGCAAGCGACGCCTTAACCTCTGCTGCGTGGGGCTACAGCCAAACCAGCGGCTGCTCTGCCGCATAGCGGAAGCAGCGGGGGGGAGTGTGCATGTAATCGACGAGATTACCGCTCCGCTGCTCTTGTCGATTGTAGAGCAAGAGCGAAGGGCGGCCCTCGCCTCGCGCACGTAACAGGGAAGGAGTTTCCGTTCGGCAAGGCGAACTCTATACATGCACACGAGACAATCAGTGCTGCCTGGCACTGATTCTCATTTTGTCAGAAGGGGGACGCCATGAACAGCCGCCTGCATCCTGTCTTAACGCGCATTTTGCACCAGCGGGGGCTTACGACAGAACAGGAGGTTCTGCGCTTCCTGTTCCCGGATTTCTCCCACGAACACGACCCCTTTCTGCTCCAAGGCATGGACGCGGCAGTGCAGAGGCTACTGGCAGCACGTGAGCGCCAAGAGAAAGTAATGGTGCACGGCGACTACGACGCGGACGGCATTACCGCCGCCGCCCTAATGTATAAGGCACTGGCGTCCATGGGGATTAAGACCTATGTTTACATACCATCCCGCGAGGACGGCTATGGCCTGCAGTCGGAAGGACTTCTGCTGGCCAGAGAGAAAGGGTGTACGGTAGTCGTTACGGTCGACTGCGGGACTACCGCTGTGAACGAAGCCGAGGAAGCGCTTGCGCTTGGCCTAGACCTGATTATTACCGACCACCATACGCCCGGCGACGTCTTGCCGCGCGCGGTTGCGCTCATTAACCCGCGCCTTAGCACGTGCGGGTATCCCGGCAAAGAACTGGCGGGCGTCGGCGTGGCCTATAAGTTAGCGTGCGCTCTCCTAGGCGAGAAGGCACGCGCTTTCCTAGACCTAGTCGCCGTGGGCACGGTGGCCGATGTGGCACCGCTCGTGGGCGAGAACAGGCTGTATGTGCAAAAGGGGCTGCAGCTTTTAAGAACCCCCGCGCTGGGCTTTTCCGCTCTTATGCAGGTGGCCGGGGTGCAGCCCGCAGGTATACGAGCGGGGCATATAGCGTTCGCACTAGCACCGCGCCTTAACGCCGCCGGCCGGATTGCCGATGCCTCACTCCCCCTGCAACTGCTCCTTACCTCCGATGAAAACAAAGCGGCGGCAATTGCCGAGGAACTAAACGAGCTTAACCGCGAGCGCCAGCGCCTCGAACAGAGCGTGCTGACAGAAGCCCTCGCTTTGGTCGATACCAGGGAAAAAGCCATTGTTCTGTCGGCGCCAAATTGGCCGCACGGCGTGGTCGGCATCGTCGCCGCACGCTTGGTAGAGAAGTACTACCGCCCGGTAATCTTGTTGTGCCAAGGAGAGCAGGGAGAGTGGCGAGGCTCAGGGCGCAGTGTGCAGGGTTTTGACCTTGTGGCGGGACTTAGGCGCTGTGCCGATAAGCTAACAAAATGCGGCGGGCACAGCCTAGCAGCCGGCCTGACTCTTACTGACGAACACTTGGCGGGCTTTAGGGCTGCATTCCTGGCGGTGGCCAACGAAATACCTGAGGCAGTACTCGTGCCCCGCGTCAGAATCGATGCCGAGTTAGATGTTGCGGACGCGACCGCCGATTTGGCTGCGGCCATCGAGCTCTTGGCCCCGTTTGGGGTAGGGAATCCGGAGCCCGTGTTTGGCGGCAAAAATCTCACCCTTACCGAGAAGCGCCTTGTCGGCAAAGCACAGGAGCACCTGCGCATTATGTGGGCGTCGACAGAAGGAAGGACGGGCGCGGGCATTATGTTTAGAGCCGCCGAGCGCGCTGTCGATTTGGCGGTGGGGGACCGGCTAAGCATTGCCTTTCGCCTAGGTACCGACGAGTATCGCGGGCAAACACAGGTGTCCTTTCGCCTGCAGGACATTAAAGTCGGCGCCGAGTGGTGGGCGATAATGTCGCCTCTCCTTTCCGACGCACACTTTGTTCGCCTGCCGCAAGCAGTAAAGTCCGCGTTCTTTACGCCGCCGCATCTCTTTACGCCACTCTACTTGCGGCGTAAGGGCGCGCAGTTTGAAGTTCACCCCAAACTCGCCTTAGACGAAGCCGACGCGTGTGTCGTAGTTGCTCCTGCTTGCTCTTTTGCCGAGGCGGATGTAATGTATAATGGTACAGGGCAGTGTGCCCTACTTGTGCCTGACCGCAGGGCCCTCTTGGCTATGTACCGCTTTATGGCCAGCCGCCAAAGCTTTACGCCCGCGCAGTTTGCGGAGGAGTTTAGGCTCCCGCAGGCTGTAGCCCTAAGCGTCGCAGCTGCCGCGCTTAGGATTTATGCGGAGCTCAACTTGCTTGTGTATAGCTTCGATGGCGTCGCCGTGCACTGCACGGTTCAACCTATAACTAAGCAGGATTTGTCTCAGTCAGCTACCTTTGTGGCGCTTGCCGCTTGGAGCAAACAAGGAGGTTAAGTTATGTCGGGTTTAGGTCTCGGTCAAGGTCTTATGCACAAGATTAGGGATATCCCAGATTTTCCGAAGCCAGGGATTCTGTTTCGGGACATTACGACGCTGTTAAAGGACGGGCCCGCGCTGCGGCAAGCGATAGACGACTTTGCCGTGCTCTGCCGCGACATCGAGTTTGACCTCGTGGTAGCGCCGGAGGCGCGCGGCTTCATTGTGGGCGTACCCCTGGCGTATAGCTTGCACAAGGGTTTTGTGCCGGTGCGCAAAGCCGGTAAGCTGCCGGCGAAGACGCGTCGCGCTAGTTATACGCTTGAGTATGGTGAGGACAAACTCGAAATCCACGAGGACGCCATCGCGGCAGGCACGCGCGTCCTAGTGGTTGACGACTTGTTGGCTACGGGCGGCACTATTCGCTCCACGGTAGACTTAGTGGAGTCGTTAGGCGGCAAGGTCGTAGGTGCAGCGTTTCTTATCGAGTTAACCGCCCTAGATGGGCGAAAGTTGCTCGGCGGGTATCCCGTTTTCTCTTTGATTCAGTATTAAGCAGTATTAAGGCAGCAATGTTCGGCGCGGGGGCGTGAGTATGGACAAGGCGGAGCTCTTTGAGACTCTGGTAGCTCGGGTGAAAACACACAGCCCGCAAGCCGATGTGGCGGTGCTTAGGCGGGCTTTTGACTTTGCCGAGCGTGCCCATGCCGGGCAGCTTAGGGAGTCCGGCGACGAATATATCGGTCACCCGCTAGAGGTAGCTCTCATCTTAGCCGACATCCATATGGATATGGAGACGCTCTCGGCAGCCATTTTACACGATGTAGCTGAAGATACAGAGGTTGACTTAGCTCAAGTGGCACAGGAGTTTGGCCCGCGCGTCGCCAAACTGGTAGACGGCGTAACGAAGCTCTCGCGGCTTGAGTACACCAGTAGGCAGGAGCAGCAGGCCGAATCCTTGCGCAAGATGTTTCTCGCCATGGCCGAAGACTTGCGGGTAGTGCTCATAAAGCTTGCGGACCGCTTGCACAATATGCGCACGCTTAAGTTTAGGCCGCCCGTCAAGCAAAAGGCCACCGCCAAAGAGACGCTAGATATTTACGCCCCCTTGGCGAACCGCCTCGGTATCAGCAGTATGCAGTGGGAACTTGAAGACCTGGCCTTTCGTTATCTAGAGCCCACCGCCTACCACGACATTGCGGCGCGCGTCTCGGCTAGGCGCGAAGACAGGCAGGCCGTGATTGCCGAGGTGCTCGATGCTTTGCGCGGCCAGTTAGCCGACGCAGGCATTAGAGCTGACGTGAGCGGACGATCTAAGCATTTCTACAGCATCTACAAAAAAATGCAGGCAGGCAAAAGCTTTGAGGAGATTTACGACCTGACGGCACTGCGCGTCATCGTCGACACAGTCAGCGACTGCTACGCCGTCCTTGGCATAGTGCATAACCTCTGGCACCCTATCCCCGGGCGCATCAAAGACTATATCGGCACGCCTAAGCCCAATATGTACCAGAGCCTGCACACTACGGTAGTAGGCGAGCGCGGTCAGCCACTCGAGTTTCAGATTAGGACTGTGGCTATGCATCAGGTTGCCGAACACGGCATTGCCGCGCACTGGAAGTATAAGGAGGGCGGCAGGCTAGAGAAGAGCCTAATTGACAAACTTACCTGGCTGCGCTCCATCCTCGAGTGGCAGCAGGAACTTCCGGGCGCCGACGAGTTCGTGGACGGCATTAAGATGGATTTGTTTACCGATGAAGTGTTCGTATTTACGCCCAAAGGAGACGTCATCGACTTGCCGGTAGGTTCAGTGCCGCTAGACTTTGCTTACCGCGTGCACACTGATGTTGGGCACCGTTGTGTAGGCGCAAAGGTCAATGGGCGCATGGTGCCGCTAACTCATGAGCTAAAGACCGGCGATATCGTGGAGATAGTTACTTCCAAGCAGGCGAGCGGGCCGAGCCGGGACTGGATGAAGTTAGTGCGCACGCCGCAGGCCCGCAGCAAAATCCGCCAGTGGTTTAGAAAAGAGCAGAAGGCGGAGAACATCGAGCGGGGACGCGAGATGCTGCAGCGCGAACTGCGGCGCCTGCTCTTACCGGTGGACGAACTGCTGGTAGAGGCCTACTTGGAGGAGGCGGCAGAGCACTTAAACTACGTGTCCGACGAAGATCTGTTAGCGGCACTTGGTTATGGCGCCGTCAGTTTGGTGCAGGTGGTAAACCGCCTCACGGCAGCGCACGCGCGCGCTAAGCCGCAGGAGGCACCTCTGCCTGTGCTGCCACCTAGTGCTCCTACTGAGCTTTTCGCCGAAGTACAGGTAGTTGGGCTTGAGAATGCCCTGCTAAAGTTTGCGAAGTGCTGCAACCCTCTTCCCGGAGATGAGATAATCGGCTTTGTCACGCGCGGGCGCGGAGTCACGGTACACACCAGTACTTGCCCTAATGTGCCGTCGCTGCAGCGGGAGAAGGAGAGGCTAATTTCCGTCAGTTGGGGTAACCAGACGGCGCCGGGTTATCCCGTGCGGGTAGAGCTTATCGGCATGGACAGGCCCGGGCTTTTGGCAGACGTGGTGCACTCTTTGGCCGAGTACAAGACAAACATCGCCGCCATGCAGGCGCGCGCCACAAAAGAACAGGAAGCGCACGTGAGTTTTACGATTGTCGTCAAGGACCTGATTCACCTCGAACGGGTGCTGTCGCGCTTACGCAAGCTGCGCGACGTGTTTACCGTGCGGCGTGTAACGTACGTTACTCCACACAGAGAGGGCGAGAGCAGTGCGAGCGGTAGTACAACGAGTTAGTCGGGCGAAAGTAAGCGTAGCGGGCGAAGCAGTGGCAAGCATCGGCTCGGGTCTGTTGGTGCTCGTTGGCGTAGCGCAGACAGATGCCGCAAGCGATGCGCAGTTTCTTGCCGAGAAGGTCGCGGGCCTGCGCATCTTCCCTGACAGTGAGGGCAAGATGAACCTCTGCGTAACGGAGGCGGGCGGCGAAGTGCTGGCGGTGTCGCAGTTTACGCTGCTTGGCGACTGCCGCCGCGGCAAACGCCCGAGCTTCTCGGCCGCAGCGGAGGGAAGCGCAGCTGTCGCCCTGTTTGATAGATTTGTCGCCGAGCTCTGCGGCAGGGTAGGCAGTGTGCAGACCGGCGTGTTTGGGGCCATGATGGAGGTTGAGCTAGTAAATTCTGGGCCGGTGACGCTACTACTCGATAGCGCGCGGCAGTTTTAACGGAGGACTGAGATGAAAGTACTGACATGCCCTGTCGGAAGTTTACAGACGAATTGCTACATAGTCGTGCACGAAAACTCTGCTGCTGTCATTGACCCGGGAGCAGATGAGGGCAGCATTATGGCACTTTTAGCCGGCGAAGGGGCCGCAGTAAAGAGCATTGTGCTTACACATGGTCACGCCGACCATGTGGCGGCGGCTGCCGCGCTGAAGCGCCTAACGGGGGCGCCTATCTTGGCCCATCCGGCGGACAGCTATCTTTTGCGCGCGACGGAGAATATGATTGCCAGAGCTTTAGGCCTAACCGAGGTCATCGTGCCCGATGTAGACCTGTCGGACGCTAAGTCGGTCAGCTTGGCAGGTATAGAATTTGCCGTGCTGGCTACGCCCGGCCATACACCCGGCTCCTGCTGTCTGTATAATGCCAAGGAACAGGTCCTGTTTTCGGGCGACACGTTGTTTCGCGGGAGCATCGGCCGTTCGGACCTGCAAGGTGGTGACGCCAAAACCCTCGCGCGTTCGTTAGCACGCCTGAAGGAACTGCCGGCGGAGGTAGAGGTCTACCCCGGGCACGGTCCAGCCACGACCATCGGCAAAGAGAGGATGAGCAACCGCTATTGGTGAGCAAGCCGTACGGAGATTTAGTCGGGGTGCGCCCGGGAAAACTAGCGGACAGCATGCTCGCACTTGGTTTCCCTGCCGCGGAAGTGGCGCATCGCTTGGTGCTTGAGCGCGGGGTGGACCCTGTGCGCGCGCGTCTCTTGGTAGAAATAGCGCTTACGCAGCAGGCTATACTTGCGCCGTTTAAGGGGCGCCAAGAGCTTGTGGCAATGTACGTAAGTATTCCTTTTTGCCCGTCGCGCTGCGCCTACTGCAGTTTCCCCAGCCACAGCCTAGAGCAGTACCGGCGCGCAAAGAGAGAGCAGTACTTAGTTGGACTGCTGCGCGAGATAGAAGCTGTCGCCGAGGCCATGGATAACTGCGGGCTCCTGCTCTCTGCCCTCTACATTGGCGGGGGTACACCTACTACGCTCGAGGCGTCCCAGATTGGCGTATTGCTGCCGGCACTCGCGGCATGTCCTACGTGGGAGCGGCCAAGGGAAGCCACCTTTGAAGCCGGTCGCCCGGACACGCTAGACGAGGGCAAGCTAGACGCAATCCCGCGCGACTACCGCCTTTCCATCAACCCACAGAGCATGCACGACCGAACCCTTCTGGCCATCGGGCGGCGCCATTCGGCCACAGACGTGCGGGAAAGCTTTGCGCTGGCGCGGCAGCTAGGTTTTAACAACATCAATATGGACCTAATTGTCGGCTTGCCGGGGGAGACTCCCGCCGACATCGCCGCGAGTCTAGAGCAGGTACTAGACCTAGAGCCTGAGAGCGTGACGCTGCACATGTTTTCCCCAAAGCGCGCCTCGCGCTTTGGCGGGGGCGAGGCGTGGGAGCGCATGAGCGACGCGGATGCCCGTGCGGCGAGCGATTTGGCCGTGGGTAAGCTGCGGCCTGCCATGCACCCGTACTACCTCTACCGCCAGCGCGCTATTCTAGGCGGACTAGAGAACACCGGGTGGAGTCGGCCGGGGCGGGAGTGCTTGTATAATGTTATGATGATTGCCGAAACGCACGGGGTTATCGGCGTAGGTGCGGGAGCCAACAGCATCTTTCCGGTGCCGGGCCAAGAGTGGCAGCGTCACGCGAACCCCAAAGATGCGGCCCTCTACCTGCAGCGTTTGCCCGAGCTAATTAAAGAAAAGCGCGCACTGCTTAGCGCATGGAGGAAGAAAGATGATTCTTAAGCGTAGTTATGCCGGTCACGTGGACAGCGGCAGGGTGGGAGAGGAGATTAGGCTGTGCGGCTGGGTGGCTAAGCGCCGCGACCTCGGCGGGCTAATTTTCGTCGACCTGCGCGACATCAGCGGCATCGTGCAGGTGGTTTTTTCCCCGGACGAAAAGGACGTACATATGGCGGCCGAGTCATTGCGCGGTGAGTACGTAATCGAGGTCACGGGACGCGTGGCCTTGCGGCCGGAGGAGGGCATTAATCGCCATATGGCGACGGGTGAGGTAGAAGTGAGGGCAAGCCGGCTCATCGTGTTTAACGCAGCCAAGACCCCGCCCTTCTACATTCAGGCGGAGCTTAAAGCGGACGAGAGCTTGCGCCTGCGCTACCGCTACCTAGATTTAAGGCGCCCGGAGCTCCAGGGCGCGCTTGTGCTGCGGCACAAAGTCGCCATGGCCGCGCGGAAGTTTCTTGACGGCGAGGGTTTCCTCGAAATAGAAACGCCGCAGCTTACGCGGTCTACGCCCGAGGGCGCGCGTGACTATGTGGTGCCGAGCCGCGTCAATCCAGGCCTGTTTTATGCGCTACCGCAGTCGCCGCAGCTCTTTAAGCAGCTCTTAATGGTCGCGGGTTATGACAAATACTTTCAGCTCGCGCGCTGCTTCCGCGACGAGGACCTGCGCGCCGACCGGCAGCCCGAGTTTACCCAAATAGATATAGAAATGTCTTTCGTCAGCGAGGCAGACGTGCAGGCGATGACCGAAGGCTTGATTGCTCACATTTCGGAGCAGGCTTTAGGGCAGAAAGTCGAGCTTCCTTTCCCGCGCCTTACTTACCGCGAGGCGATGGACCGCTTTGGCTCAGATAAGCCTGATACCCGCTTTGGCTTGGAACTAGTCGATGTGACCGATGTGGTAGTGGGGTGTGACTTCAAAGTTTTTGCAGAAGCAGCTAAGAGCGGAACCGTGCGTGCGCTTAACGCCAAAGGCTGTGGCGGCTACAGCCGCAAGGACATCGATTGGCTAAGCGAAATAGCCGGGAAATACGGCGCCAAAGGGCTAGGGTGGATGGCCGTAGAACCAACCGGCATCCGCTCGCCGATTGCCAAGTTCCTAAGTACAGAAGTGCTTGACAACCTCGTCGCGCGGCTTACCGCCGAGCCGGGAGACCTGCTCTTGTTCGTAGCCGGCAAACCTAAAGTGGTGCTTACATCACTTGGGGCGGTGAGGCTGCAGTTAGGTGAGCAATTGGGCTTAAAGAAGAGCGGGCAGTTCAATTACCTGTGGGTAACCGAGTTTCCGCTCCTAGAGTGGGACGAAGACGAACGCCGCTTTGCCGCGTGTCATCATCCCTTTACCTCGCCGCTGCCCGAGGACTTAGGAAAACTAGACAGTGCGCCGGCAGAAGCCCGCGCGCGCGCTTACGACCTTGTGCTTAACGGGGTAGAGCTTGGCGGCGGCAGCATCCGCATTCACAGCCGCGAGCTGCAAGAGCGCATGTTCGCCTGCCTCGGCCTCACGCCCGAGGAATGCACGGAGAAGTTCGGCTTTTTGCTGGAAGCCTTCGAGTACGGCACACCGCCGCACGGCGGCATCGCCTTAGGCCTCGACCGTTTGGTCATGCTGCTCGCCGGGCGCGACTCCATCCGCGACTGCATCGCTTTCCCCAAAACCACAAGCGCCCAGTGCCTGATGACCTCCGCGCCAAACCGCGTGCCGGAGAAGCTGTTGCGGGAACTGTCGCTGAGGGACGTCAGACCGTGCTCAAACGGGAGTTGTAGCAGATGATAATTGCGTGGTTAACCGAGTATTTCGCGGAAAATGACGATGCGAACCCGGTTCGGCCAGAGCACAAAAGAAATGGCTACCGCCTTACTAGCCAGTTCCTTGAGTATCCGTTCCACGCCGAGCAGCGAAATCGCCCGCTTGAGGTTATACCCTAAAAATGCCAAAGAAGCCTCCGCTCTGACTGACTCTAACCCACGAGTCAGAAAGTACGTGAACCCCATGCTTCGTTTTAGGGTGCCAAAGACATGTTCGATGATTGCCTGTCGTGTCGCGTAGAGTGCTCTGTTCGCC
>JAGXRZ010000050.1 GCA_018335585.1 Selenomonadales bacterium | reverse complement strand
CGCCTCTCGGACGATGACTTAACTTGCCCAAACACAAACCGCGGGGCATCAGGGCGTTGCAGCCCGACTAAATCCGGCCCGGGCAGGCTAGCTTTACGAGCCCGTCTGTCGAAACTCGTTGGCCATGGAAACATCGCTGCATGGCTGTCCTCTAAGGCACTTGCGGCAAACGCCTCCCCTATCTCCCAGTCCTTAGCC
The DNA here is from genome assembly GCA_018335585.1 of Selenomonadales bacterium. Taxonomy (NCBI): domain Bacteria; kingdom Bacillati; phylum Bacillota; class Negativicutes; order Selenomonadales; species Selenomonadales bacterium. Next base: position 2,867 of record JAGXRZ010000050.1, on the reverse strand, counting down.
CGAGGGGACGATTCCAACTGATCCACAAGTGCACACAGAGCGAACCCGGTTGTTTCTAACTCGATCAAGTGCTGTCTAAGTGCTTCTGCCCCGTCTGATTCTGCTAGCTTCGTGGCGACACGGCGCGTAAAATACTGCAAACACTCTTCTTCAGAAGCCGCAACGAAGCCTGCTACCTGAATGTTAGCGCTATCTGCCTGATACTGCAACTGCCATGGGGTCATTTTAGTGCTCTCCACTTCGGGTCATCGCCTGGTCGTACCACATGGTGAGTTTCGCGTCTTCTTGCAGGATGGCGTCGGGGATTTTGCGCGCTACAGCGATAATGGTGGCGTAATCGCGCTCTTGCCAGGCCTTCTTAAAGCCGGCGTGCACTGCCTCTGAGCGAAAGACTTTGAGCCTGCGCTCGCGGGCGGCTATGACCACGTAGTCGGCAAATTCCTTAAGCAGCGCTTTTTCGCGCAGCTTCTCGAGGTCGCCGGCCTTGTTGGGGTCGGGCACATACCAGCGGTCTTTGGCCTTAGCGCGCAACGCTTCGTGGTCTTTGGGGAGGTTACGCAGGTCTTTAAAGTTAGTGGAAAGGTAGCTATGTATTTGGCTTGGCACCTCGCCCTTGCCGTCATAGCGCAGGAAGCTTTGCTCGAGCAGTTCGGACAGCTCAAGCGACTGCTCGAATTTCTGCCAGCCGCCGAGCTCCTGCATAAACTGCGGGTGAATCTCTTGGAAGGTCTGTGGTTTGGGTCCGAGCTGCTGCTTAAGCCACTGAATGGCCGAAGCTTCGCCGGTAATAAATACCTGCAGCTGCTCCACCCCGCCGACTAAGATGCGCTTTTTATCGTACTCGGCTACTTGCTCGGGCAGAAAGTACATGCCGTCGCGCTCGGAAAAGCGCTGCGCCAGCCCGGCGTAAAACTCGGCGGCAGAGAGCGGAATCATGACGCCGCGTTGCACGTGGAAGGCTACCATGCGGTCGTAAAGCAGGTAGGGCTGTCGCTCGGCTATCAGCTCCAGCGAGGATGTGCTCTGCTTGCCCGCGCTTTTTACTACCGCAACCGGAAGCTGCCGCATATGCGTGCGCACAAAGTCCCACACGCCGGCCTCTGTGCCCGCCACGAGCTTAAAGCGCTCTTCTAACCCGCCGTTAGGTTTGTAGGCGGAAATGACCAAGTCTTGCTTAACCGCATTGGCGCTTGTAACTTGCTTAAAGGAGCCCTGCTTCTTGTCTAGTGTACGCACGTCGGCGACGACAAACCCGGCGTGTTGTAGCGACTCCTGAATGGCGTTCCACACGCGATTTTGCGAGTTGTGAAACTCCACCGTCATCCAACGCCCCGGCTTAAGCACGCGGTAGTATTCCTGAAAGCAGCGGGTCATTAAGTCTTGGTACTCCTTAAGCCCTTTCTTTTGCACGCTGTTTTCGATGGCCTCGGGCTTGTTGTTGGTAAAGACCTTAAGCCACGCTTCCCAAAGGAAGTTAAGCTCGGAGTACATTAGGTTGCCGCCAAAGGGTGGGTCGGTGAAGATGTAGTCTACAGAACTCGAACTTAGCCCTGCGGTAGTTGCGCTTGCAGTCTCGATAAGCGTTGGACACGGCGTGCCCCATCTACGCAGCATCGCTGCGAGTCGGTGTGTCTTCCCGTTAAGAATGTAGTTCAGAGACACTTCCACAACTTGTGACCCAACATATAGGGTGCCACTCAGGTATTGATTAACTTGAGAAAAGTGCGTAGGAACGTATCTTGATATCCGAGCTAACCCCAAGACGGCCTGTTGAACAGTAAAGAGGAGATAGTTAATGACATTCGGTGGCGCTGTTCGAGCTGCTTCATATGCTCTTGTGAGGGTAAGGACACTTCGCTTTGTATAGAAATGATGCACGTGAGTGATGCCATAGGGGTCATTGCGGCGTGACTCCTCCCCTTCCGGCATGCGGTCGGTGGGAAACCAATGGGGGATATCGCTTTGTTCTATTTTGGCGATTACGGCTAGGTCGAACGCATCGGGCGTTTTTTCGTAGCGCTTTTTGCCTAAGCTGTAGTTTACGAGCACCGGCACTTGCTTGGTTTGGCGCACGCTTTGGTTAAGCGCGCGGTCAAACTTAGTAGTCCAGGCGCGGTCCATGCGGCGCTTCGTCAGCAATGCGCCGCAGTGGGGGCACGGGAACTCGTCCCGTACTTTGCCGGCCGTTTTGTCTACTGCGGCTTCCCAAAAAACAACCTCCCGCGTGCATTCGGCGCACACAAAGACGTCGGACCACACGGTGTAATTAATGGTGCCGAGTGTAAAAGGCTGCGACTTAAGCAAGCCGCGAATGTCGTCAGCTGTGTGGCAGGCGGCAAGTTTTCCGGCTAACGCTTGGGGTAGCGTGGCGTGGCCCGTTTCTGTCGGGCCTAACGTGCTATACATCCAGCCGCATTCGGCTTCTACCTCGCGGAGAATGCGCTTGGCTTCGCGCTCAAACAGCTTTACGTCCACGGGGGTATTGTAGTTATAGGCAATAAAGGTAGCCGCAGGCGAAAGGTCGTTAAGCACGGCTTTCCTGGCGCCCAGTCCTGCGGCGTCAACTCTAAGCCCCAGGGACTCTACCGCTGCTCGGTCGCCGCAGAGCTGCGCCGCTACGCCGGTCATACCGGTGCCGCAGAAGCCGTCGTAGACTATATCGCCGGGCTCGGTGTAGTGCAGGATGTAGCGCATAATGGCTTTGTGCGGCACCTTAGTGTGGTAGGAGTGGGCGTTGTAGATGGGGTCGTTCTTGCCCTCGCTCACGTCCGCGGCAAAAGGCTCGCGCTGGTAGCAGTCGGTCGCCGGGTCGTAGGGCTTGCCGTGGTGTTTAATAAACTCGCCCAGAAACGGGTTCGGGCAGGCGG
>JAGXRZ010000049.1 GCA_018335585.1 Selenomonadales bacterium | reverse complement strand
TCTTCTGCGCTTGGATTTGATGCACCAAATCGACTAGCTCCTCAACCTGCATCTTCCCACCTCCTACCACTATTATGACAACAATGCGGCAAAAATACAACAGCAAACGTTATTTTACGCAACAACAGTCCAAATTAACGCAACAACAGCGCGAAATAACGCAACAACAGGCCAACTTGAACCACATTGTTGCGTTAACTGAGTTTATCAACGAAGCAAAAAGCTCCGTCCCTTTTGCTTCACCTTTTGCTTCAGCTTGCGGCGGCGTGGAGGCGCGCGTAATGGCCTCCCTTCTGCAGGAGGGAGCTGTGGGTGCCTTGCTCTACTATTTTGCCGCCTGCCAGAACGAAGATGAGGTCGGCTTTTTGGGCGGTTGAGAGTCGGTGCGCGATTAGCAGCGTAGTGCGCCCGGCCATAAGTGTCTCCAGCGCAGACCACACCAGGCTCTCGGATTCATTGTCGATACTTGCCGTCGCCTCGTCTAGCAGTAAAATCGGGGCGTTCTTCAGCAACGCCCGCGCGATGGCGATGCGCTGCCTCTGTCCTCCCGACAGATTGCCCCCGCGCTCGCCGACTTCGCTGCGGTAGTTAAGTGCAAGCCCGGAGACAAAATCATCTGCGTGGGCAGCGCGTGCCGCGCGCAGGACATCTGCCTCGTCTACGTCGACCCGCCCGCAGGTAATGTTGTCGTAAATAGTTCCGGAAAACAACGTGGCCTCCTGGGGAACTAGCGCGAACACGTCGCGCAGCTCCTCTAGCGTATAGTCGCCGATAGCCCTACCGTTAACGGCTATCGCACCGCTCGTCGCCCCATACAGCCCAAGCAGAAGTCTAAAAATCGTGCTCTTGCCGCCCCCGCTTTCACCGACGAAGGCGACCGTGGCACCTTTCTCTATGCTAAAGGTAACACCGTCTAGGGCAAGACTCGCATCATCAGCATAGGCAAAAGAGACGCTGTCGAATGTGACGGCCGTATCCGAATCAGCGGCGCGCTTCTCGCGCGGGAGTTCCTCGGTAGGAGGTCGCTTTGCCACAACTTGAGGACGGCACCCATGCGCCCGCCTAGCCAAGATGCGACAAACATCATGAGCGGCGCCATCGCCAACGTCAGCAATGTAACTCTCCATGACACGAGCAGCATTACGGCCAGCGAGGCGACAAAGCCTAAGCTGCCTTGAACGAGGCTTGGCAGGTGGCGCGCGAAGGCCGACCGCACGACTTGTGCGTCATTGCTAAGGCGAGAAATATACTCCCCGCTGTGCGTTTGTTCGAGCGCAGGGATGCGAGCCCGGCCAAGGTGCATGGCCACTTGCGCGCGCAGGCCGTGCATAACGCTCTCCGCGAGTTCTCCGGTAAGCAGTTGCCGCAGTAGAAGGGCCATATCTCCGCCAACCCAAACCAAAACTAACAGCAAAAACGTCTGACCAAACGCCTCTCTGTCGGCAAGGATGCCTACATCAATAATTGCCCCAAGCTGCCGAGCTAAGAGCACCCCCAGCGCCACTTGCAGAGCGATAACCAGCAACGCCCCAAACGCCGTGATTTTATGCTGCCTGACGTACCCCCATAGTGCTTGCTGCCCTTGCCCTGGTTTCTTACTGGCTATCGCCTGAGGTTTCCCCTGCATGTGCTACCCCCTTAATTTACAGACGTCTTCTGAGTACGCGTCGTCATGCCCTCCAAAATATTCTACATCTGACCCCCTCTACCTGCCGGCAATGAAAAATTAAGCGAAGCCGAAAAAAGAACGCAACAACGGGCCGCATTGAGCCGCATTGTTGCGTTTGCCCCCTACAGGGCTTCTGCATCATCCTGTTGTTGCTTCACTATTCCCAGGGCCACATCGTGCGGGCTAGTTCGCGGTAGCTAGTGCGAAACTCCTTAAGCGAGTTCCAAATGGCGGCGAAGCGCGGGTCTTTGGCGGCTTCTTCGTCGTTAATATTGTCCCAGGTGCTGCGGAACAGGTTGTTTAGCTCAGGCGAAACTTCAACGATGGTTACGCCTTTCTCGCGCGCCAGCACGAGGCCCTCTTTTTCCAGCAGGCGGTGATGCCCGTCATTATACATAAAGTGGGCCAGCGTTACGTTTGTGACAATTGCCTGCATATCCGGCGGGAGCTTATCCCAAGCCGTCTTGTTAAACTCAAGCCCGACGGTCATGGCCGTGGCTCGGCTGCCGACGTTCACATACTTTGCTGCCTCGTGGAAACCTAGTGCGATGTCACCGTAAAGCTGTGTAAACTCAGCCGCATCGATGACGCCCTGCATCAGCGAGGGGACGATCTCTCCGCCGGGCATAAAGAAGGCTTCCTGCCCTAGTCTCCTAAAGACATCGAGTGCCAAACCGGCAGCGCGCACCTTTACACCTCGGAGGTCGGCAGGGACGCGGATGGGCTTCTTAGACCAGAGGAACATCTCGGCGGGGAAGTCGACGCCTGGGAGCCAATGAATGTTGTAGGCGGCGTAGAGCTCCTGAATCTTCTGCAGGCCGCCGTGGTTAAGTAGCCAGAACTGCATTTCTTCAGAGGTAAGACCCGAAGCCTGGGCGTCAGAGAGAGCGAAAGCGCGGTTTGTGCCAATCCACCATGCGCCGTGGCCCAGCGAGACCTGCAGTGTACCGCCGGAAACAGCCGTGAACTGCTCCGCTTGCGGCATTAGGGCGGTTACAGGGTGCAGCGTAATTACTAGGCGTCCGTTAGTAGCTTTCTTGATGTCTTCGACCCAAGCTTGGAGACGCACAAACGTGGGGTGTCCGGCGGCGTAACCAGACTGCATGATCCACTGCGTTACTTCGCCGGGGCCTTCACCGGGGTCGGCGACAGGTGCGACCATCGGACGGACAGCGTAACCGACAAAGAAGGACCCAAGCACGGCGACGATGAGCAGGATTACGAGACCCTTGTTTTTCACTAATTGACCCTCCTTCTAAATATGGGTGACTGAGATTGAGCTTAGGTCACCCTTATTACCTCAGTAACAACCTTGGCAGCCACAGGGCGAGCTCCGGGAAGAAAGCGACTAGCAGCAACCCTAGCCCTTGCAAGGCAATAAACGGCCATACTCCGCGATAGAGATGCTGCAGCTGCACCTCAGGCGGTGCAACCTGCTTTAGGTAGAAGATAGCATAAGCAAAGGGCGGCGAGAGGAAAGACATTTGGAGATTGACGCAGATGAGCATGCCGAACCAAATTGGGTCCCAGCCCATCGTTATGGCGATAGGGGTAAAGATTGGGACTGTGATCAACAGAATGCCTGTCCAACAGACAATTTGACCGAGTAAGAATATGGAGGCCATCATAATAAACAAGACGACAGCCGGGTTTCCGCCGGCGATTGCCAATATCCAGTCCTTAATGACTACGCCGCCGCCCATGCCCAGAAATACCGAGGTAAACATCTGGGCGCAGACCATTAGCCATAGAATAGTGCAGGATACCTGCACCGTCTGCTTTGCGGCATCGCGTAAGGCCGTCCAGTTAAACCTCCGCATGGCTACACAAAGCACCACAGTCGACAAGGCGCCAATGCCTGCCGCTTCCGTGGGGGTGGCTACACCAAAAAAAATGGCTCCCAATACGCCAAGAATTAATGCAAGGGGAGGGACAAGGGATATCAGGAGCTCCGACACAAACGTGGCGGGGTTGATCTTCGCCATTTCTTCCTCACAGCAGGGAGGGCCGAGTTCCGGACGGAGGTAACAAACGATAGCGGTATAGAGCATATATAGGACTGCGAGCAAAAGCCCGGGCACCACGGCCGCCGCAAACAGCGAGACAATAGAGACGCCTGCGGACAAGCCATAGAGAATGAGCATGATGCTCGGGGGAATGATGATGCCTAGCGTACCACCAGCACAGATAATTCCGGTGGCCAGCGGTTTGCTGTACTTTGACTCAATCATTTTTGGCAGAGCTAATACGCCCATCATAATGACCGCAGTCCCCACGATGCCCGTTGTCGCGGCGAGAATGGTTGAGATTAGGATAGTGACAATGCCTAAGCCCCCGCGCAAGGAGCCTAGGGCTAAGCGCAAATTATGGAACAGCCGGTCAGCGATACCCGTGGATTGCAGCATGCACCCCATAAATACAAAGAGGGGCAAAGCTACCAGGGTGTCATTAGCCATGACGGCAAACACACCGCGCACCATCATATCTAGGCTGATGGGGCCTAACGTCGTGAAGCCAATTATGACGCCGATGCTCATGAGAACGGTGGCTACAGGCATACCCATCAGGATGCCGCCGATGAGACCGACAAAGGACAGCACAGTCATGATTTGCGGGCTCATTATTTGGCATCCTCCTTAAGCAATGTCACGGCAGATCTCACAATCCCAATAAGCGCCTGCAAACTAATCAGAGCAAAGGTTATTGGGATGAGGATAAAGAAAGGCCACAGCGGCGGGCGCCAAAGCGTGAGAATTGACGTTTCTCCGATACGCAGCGAAACCATGAGACGATTCATTGCGGGGTTGATGAGGACAGCCGCAACAGCCAAGAGCACGATATTATTGATGAGGTTGAGGGTCGCCTTCGTGCTCTCCGAAAGGTTAAAGCTATGTACCAAGTCGCTAGCGGAGATATGTGTGCCGCGAGAGTAGTAGTAGGCCACGGGCAGCAGCAGCATAGTTGAATAGAACCACAGCATGGAATCCCGCGCCCAGATAAGTGGCATGCCGAGGACAAAGCGCACAAACACCTCCAAGGTCACGATTGCCACTAGCGCATATACAGAATACTGCAGGACGGACTCGACTTTGGCGTTGAAACTTTCAAACCATAGAGACACCTTATCGAACAGGGGCATGCGTCACCGCCTTCATTGTGTGCTTCTACATCTACTTGTGATACCTTACCCAAGGTAATGTGAAATTTATCACAAAACCTTTACGATAACCCTTGCTCCTTTCATTATCACTATTGGCTCAATTATCACAACCAGATGTTTTGCAATGCTAATTATACTATATACATAACGTTATGCATAGGCGCACTTGTCGTTCTTTTCAGGCATATACCTGCTTCCAGCTCATATATGTTAAGTGAAGTAGTGAGCTACGGGGGGCGGGAGCGTGAATGACCACATCTACGAGCGGGTAGTGGAAATTGCACGGTACGTGGCAGCCACTAAGGCTACCGTGCGGGCTGCGGCCGACCATTTTGATGTTTCTAAGTCGACCGTACATAAGGACCTGACAGACAGGCTAAAAGCCATTA
>JAGXRZ010000048.1 GCA_018335585.1 Selenomonadales bacterium | reverse complement strand
TTCTTAACTCAGTAGGCGTTTTCTGGTGGCCATGGTGCGCTTCCAGGCGTGCATAGCGAGTGAGGCGGCGATGACGCCGTAAGCTACGAAGGCTCTAAAGAACTCTCCAAGCTGTGCGTCGCCGAGCAGAGCTTTACCTGCCTGTGGTGAAACCAAGAACATGGTGTGAAACAGCACCATGCCAATTAGCGCTTGGCCAACCGTAGCACGCGAAACGCTAGCGCCGCCGATAAGGAGCGCGGCAATCGCAAACATGCCTACCGCCTCATGTGCGCCGTACGTGCGCAGGTTGCCTAAGTTTTGCAGCATCAGGAGCTGACCCCAGGCGGCCAGTACGGTCGAGATGGTCATGGCGATGATGCGTGTTCTATCCACATTGATGCCCGAGACTTTGGCAATATGCTGGTCTTGCCCCACGGCACGAAAATCTTGGCCCAGCTTGGTGGTAATGATAAAGAGGTTAAAGATGGCCACCAGCGCAACCAGTGCAAAGGTCGCGACGGGCACCGTTACCATATTGAACAGCGAATCGGTAGTCATAATCCAGCCCGACACTGCGGCAATGGCCACTGCCGCTATAAGCCCCAGCTTGATGACGGCACGCCCTGCCTGCTCCGGATCGCTAGTCTGTTTGGCCAGAAGCTTGCCGCCATAATAGAGCAGCATCAGTGCGGCTGCCGCTAGGCCCATTGTGGGGAGCGGCACGGACCACAGATCGTCTACGGCGCGGCTTAGAATGGCTAGGTCGACCGTATCTTTGACCCCAATCCCGGTGCCAAGCATGATCTCGGGATTCTTAACCGGGATAACCGTGCCTACGATGACCATCAGCAAGAGCATGTACAGACCGCTGGCGAACATACCGGTGATCATGCTGGTGATCATTTCTTGCCCGCGTGTTTTATTGAGGAGTTTCCCCACCAAAATGCCAAACAACACGGCCATGGGTGTGGCTAACACCGCTGCTAAAGCTACCCCGGCTACCCCGCCGATCTCCCAATGCACCACCATCAGGATAGCCAGTTGTCCGGCCATAGCCCCGAGCGTAATGGCAAAATTTAGGCCCATCCCGGCCATAACGGGGATTAACAGGGCTAGGATCAACACGCCGTTACGTGAAATGCGGAGGATCAGGTCGCTGACGACAAAGGAGAGCGGCAGCCCGGCGGCCCATAGCCCGAGGGCGCAGATGACCGCAAAGAACAGGGTCACCATGTTGTCGAGCAGGAACTGCTTTAGTGCGCGATGCAGGCTGCGCGGAGGAGTGGTTTTAACAACGGGTGTCGATACAGGTTGTGTAGACATTTAGTCACCTCCGCCCACTTGGGCCAACGCATAGAGGATAATCCCATTGGACACGATGATGCGGGTAATCTCCGCTGCGCCTCCCATGCCGCCTACGATCATCTTGCCGGCCACAGGCAGGGCGATGACCAATAAGGCCTGCATCAGGATGGTGCCCACAATGACGTTAGTGACATTGGCTCGGCGCACGCTGGCACCCCCGATAAGAATAGCGGCCACGGCGGCGAATCCCATAAACATCGGTGCCTCGTAGAGCTGAATAAAGCCAAAGCTCTGCGAAAACACCACGATGCCGATGGCCCCGATCACGGTCGACAATACGGCACCTAGGATGCGGTACTTATCGACATTGAGGCCGCTCGCTTCGGCAAACTGGCGGCTGTCGCCGACGGCCTTCATGGCGAGGCCCGTTTTACTGCGCATAAACAGCCAAACGAGGCCGCAGGGGATGAGAAAGGCCAAGATAAGCCCGGTAGGGATAACAAACCCGCCGATGCTGAAATCCCAAAATCCGTCGAGGACTTTCTCGAAAAAGTCGGCGACGGTAACGGTGGCGCGTAACCCGCGCCCGATCGGCCACCGTAATATGGGACTTTGGAATGGCAGCACAGTCCAGCCGATGTTCATCAGCGAAACCAAGGAGAAGCCGACATAGGTGGCGACCATCATCTCCGAGCCCTTGACTTTATTTAGCAGCCAGCCGTAGGCGGCACCTGCGACGATAGCGAGCGGCGTACTCGTAAGCATAGCCACAAAAATAGCCGTAAAGCCGGTAAGGTTCCACTCAACTGCCAGGAGCAAGCCAATCAGCCCGGCTAAAATGCCAAGCGGCAAGCCAAAGTTAGGACCGATACCGCTGGCGATAGTCGGGAGCATGGCCAAGACAAACAGTCCGTTGATCAGTGTGCGCGTCAAAACGTCGCCAAGCAGCGGAACCAAAGGGATTCGATATGCAGCCGCAAGGACGATAAGCAAGGCCAGAAAAGCTATGATGATCACCCGCGGCAGGCCTACTTCCTTGATTATGGCTCTGACTTTTTCCATATGCTAAGCCTCCTTGCCGCGATACTTGTAGTAGTCGCCAGCCATCATCAGCCCGAAATCAACATCGCTGGCCGTCGGCGCAAGTATCCCTTCGATCTTGCCGTGGCACACGATGGCGATTCTGTCGCAAATGGAGCGCAGTTCCGCCAATTCGCTGGAGGTCATAATGATGGTCATGCCCAGTTCCTTATTTAACTTAACCAAAGTGTCCATAACCAGCTTCTTGGCACCGACGTCAATTCCGCGCGTGGGCTCAGACACCAGAAGTATCGTGGGGTCTAGCGCCAATGCGCGCGCTACGCACACTTTTTGCTGGTTGCCGCCGCTTAAGCGGCGCGTAAGCTGGGTGGGTCCGGTACAGCGAATATCTAGGGCTTTAATCATCTTTAAGGCGTGGGCCCGAATTTTGCGGGAGTTGACTTGGCTAAAGGGGCCAAGTTTCCAGAGGAAGTTCTCGCGCATTTGCATCGCGGTAAAAACAATATTGGTTTCAATGGACGAATCAAGCAGCAAGCCGACGCCGCGACGGTCCTCCGAGACGAAGGCGAGGCCGGCGGCATAGGCACCTCTTGTGTCGTTAAGCGAGAGCTTCTTGCCGCGGATAGTTACCTCGCCGCGCGCGGGGTAAAGCCCCATAATGCCGTTGGCGATGCCGATTTTCCCTTGTCCGCCCAGTCCCCCGATGCCGAGAATTTCACCCTCACGTACGTCTAGGTCTACGTGGCGCACTTCCTCGCCCGGCATAAGGACACGCAGGCCGCGTATGGATATGGCAGTTTCCTTTCCGGTCTTGGCGCGGTCGCCCTTGTCCACTACGTGCACTTCTCGGCCTACCATGAGTTCTGCTAAGTGAAAAGTATTTGTTTCTTTAGGCGGGAGCGTGCGCACATGCTCCCCGTCGCGCAGAATCGTAATCTGGTCGGCTACCGACATTACCTCGTCTAGCCTATGTGTAATAAACAAAATGGCAATGCCGGAGTTAGCGATGGTGCGCATAACCTCCAGTAGTTTGTCGGCTTCGCTCTCCGTCAGCACCGCCGTAGGCTCGTCAAATACTAGGACCTTAATATTTGTCTTATCGATCTCGCGCGCAATTTCGACAAACTGCATATAGCCAACCGGCAAGCCGGCAACTTTTACCCATTCGTCTATATTTAGCCCGACTCGGTCTAAGGACTGCCGCGCCTCTTTGTTCATTTTGGCCATATCAAGGCTTTTGAGGGCAGGTCCGCCGATGCGGCTGACTATGTTATGGCGGGTGTGTTCGCGGTTAATCTTGATATTTTCCGTAATGGTAAAGCCGGGAATCAGCATAAACTCCTGGTGGACCATGCCGATGCCTAAGTACATGGCGTCGAAGGGGCTGGTAATGCTTATCGGTTTGCCGTCCATCAGCATCTCGCCTTCAAAACCCCCGGTGGTATGAATGACAGACATGCCGAAAAGGATATTCATAAGGGTCGACTTGCCGGCACCGTTCTCGCCCAGCACGGCGTGAATCTCGCCCGGCTTAACCTTGACGGTGACATTTTTCAGGACGCGATTTCCCGCGTACTGCTTACTGATGTTGTTTAACTCAAGGACGTAATCGGAGTTGCCCATGCTTGTCCTCCCTTGCTCGGTCAGAGTAAAGGTGCAGGGTGCTGTTGCTCCCCTGCACCTCGTTAACCAGTGATTTAGGGGATATTGGCGAAGTTGACGAAGTCAGATAGGAACAAGAAATAGTGGAAGTAGTTGCCGCGAGCGGTGGTCAGGTGCTCAAGGTGCACAGGGCCGCCGGCGCGAGCCATCAGGATGCCTTCGAGTGTTACCATATCTACGCGACCCATGGTCTGGTTGTTAAGTACGGCCATGGCATATTCTACGCCGGCTTCGACAAAGAGCATGTTCACAGGTACCGGCCAGGTGGAAACGCGATTTTCGGCGCCGAGCCTGCGCAGTTCGCGAGCGATGGCGGACATGGCAAAGGCGAGGTCGCCTTGGCGCTCAGCGGGAATGGAGATGCCGAGCGCTCCCGGTAGGGCGTGGTAGGGCGACGGGCAGCACTGTACCGGGAAGATGGCACCGGTGGCGATTACTTGGCGGATCATAGGCTCCATCATGCCGCAGTTGGTGCCAAAGAAGGCGGTGTCTTTGCCGAATTGGGCGACGCGGCGGGGGATGTCTTCCATAATAAACTGCTGCGTTCCGGTTACGCCGCCTTCACCGGTGGGGTCGGGAGCGTCGGCAAAGACAAAGCGCATGCCGAGCTCGTTGGCGGTTTGCTCCATCAACTGGCGACGTTGGAAGAGCATGGCGTTGGCCATATGGCGGGCAAAGGAGTAGTGGACGATGGTTCTCGCACCCATACGGTGAGCCTGTTCTACGATGGCACGACCCATCGCCCTAGCGTTGTCCTGCAAGACGACGTCAGCGCGGCGGGCTATAAGGTCCATGTCTTCACCCGGCGTGCCGGCGATAATCAGCATATCGGGGCGCATGCGGCGCACTTCTTCGATGCCAGCCGCCGTGCCGACTACGGCTTGCACGATCACGATGGCGCGTACGTCGCGGTCGGCGGCGAGTGCGCGGAGGTTAGAGATGGTCGTTTCCTGTTCTACCGTGAAACGAGGTGGGTATGTAGTAAGCACGATTCTGTCGCGGCCGTACTTGCGCACCATGTTCTCGGCGGCGCGCAGTTCTTCTTCGTTCTGGACGGCGGTACCGGTCATAATACCGATCTTAAATCTGCCGGGGGGAGCCGGTCCGCGCACCACGACGATATTGTGGCGCGGCACCCACTGCACGGTGGCACCTAGGTTCTCGGAGACAAAGCGTAGGGGTACTAACGTCCGCCCGCCCTGTACAAGCGGAGCTACGTCCAGACGCGTGGCGACGCCGTTGACGGTGGCGTTGTTGTTGCCGATGGTCAGGGCGACGGTCGTGGTGCCGCGTGTGCCGGTAGCGGTCCGTGCAGCTTCGTTCCACGAAACGGTGGCACCCAGCGCCTCAAAGATGGCGCGGAAGGGAACCAAGGTGCGGCCGCCCTGAATAACAGGCGGTACGTCGAGGTTTAGATACTGGCCGTTGAACATAATGCGGATGGCCGGTTGCTGCGCGACGGTCGGGGTAATGCCGCCTAGGCCGCCGAGTAACAGCACGGCGATAGTCAGAACGATGGCAACTCTCTTGATCAACGCGATCTCCTCCTATAATCTTTGGCACACTCTTTGGCAGTGCCTAAAGAGTTGTTCTATTTGTATTCGCGGAATCCTTCTGACATATCGCCGTAGCGCGACTTAATTTTAAGAACAAAAGGGACGGTTCTTCTTGTTTTAGGCCTTGCGGCTTCCCGGTTTAACCACGGGAAGGCCTTGCGCACAAAGTGGGCATTCTTCCGGCGTATACGTCGTGACTTTCATCGTTAGGAGAGCTTCGGTGCGGTAGTTGAGG
>JAGXRZ010000047.1 GCA_018335585.1 Selenomonadales bacterium | reverse complement strand
GCTTCCAACAAGGCCCGGCCGATGCCGATGGGGTCAAGGCCAAAGTGCCGATAGAAGCGCGCGTCTTCTGTAGCAATAATTGCTTGCAACAGATGTTCCGGTACATCCCCTATGCTAATTACCTCGCGATTTTCCACAAAAATACGCGTGAGCAATGTCCCATCGCGGGCAAAGACAAGGCTCGCTTCTCTTTGCACGAATGGAGGTAACGCCAAGAAGGTATTTAACCCGAGAAACAGAATAGTAACAGCTGCAAGGGAAGCAAGAATTGCCGCCTGCGCATGTAGTTTGCGGGTCATAAGCATCACCACCAAGTGTAGGGTGCCCAAGAAAGGAGACCTCGAACAGTGACAGAGCTACTGGAACGTTTGCGTAGGGGCGACAAAGCGGCCTTTGAAGAAATGGTCAACAAGTATTGGGCGCTGGCAGGAAGCCGAGCCATCACACTTACTCGCTCGTGGCAAGACGCCGAAGACCTCGTACAGGAGTCCTTCGCGCGAGCGTGGGCGCGGGTGAGCGAGTTTCGCGGCGAATCCTCGTTTAGCACATGGCTCCTGCGCATCATGGAGAATCATCACGTCGATTTGCTGCGCAAAAAGAAGCGCACGCCTTCTGTCTCGCTCCAGACATTAGATCTGCGCGAACTGCTTAATCTGCGGCCACCCGCGTGGCTGGATGTAAGCGCGCTTGAGAAGAAGTGGGAATTGGAGGACATACGCAAGTGCATCGATAATGCCTTTAGCCGTCTGCCGGCCGCCTACAGGAAACTTATCGTGCAAAAGGACTTGCAGCGGTTGTCCTATGAAGAAATGGCGGGGCATATGGCCTGCTCGGTAGAATCCATCCGCTGCAAGCTTTACCGCGCGCGCAAGCAATTGCGCGTGGAACTGGCGCGGTTGCTCGGTCAGTACGGCGTGGTAATGTAAGGTCAACAGGGCGAAACGGGCTGCGCGATGGCGTAGCCCGTTCTTTGTTCTATGACTGCAGAAAACTTCTCATGCGACCTAGGCCGGTTTCGATATTCTCCATTGACGTCGCGTAAGAGAGGCGAATATAGTTGCGCGCACCAAAGCCGGAGCCCGGCACTACCGCCACGTATGCTTTTTCGAGCATGACACCTGCCAGCCTTACGTCGTCGAGGATTATTTCCTTGTCGTATGAGGCCCCGAGCAGCCCGGCAATATTGGCCATCACGTAGAACGCACCCTGCGGCATGCGGCAGGATACGCCGGGTAGTCCGTTAAGAAGCTCGACCATGCGGCGACGGCGGCGCTCAAATTCCTGCAGCATGACACTAACGGCCGCCTGCGAGCCGACAAGCGCCTCTACGCTGGCCTCCTGCGCGATAGAGTTTGGGTTAGAGGTTGCATGGCTTTGCAGGCTGCCCATGGCCGCCGCTAGGCCCGAATTGCTAGCGGTGTAGCCAATACGCCAGCCGGTCATGGCGTAAGCCTTAGACATGCCGTTTACCACAATGGTCAGCTCTTTGATGTCGGCACCGAATGAAGCAATGCTCACGTGTTTTGTCCCGTCGTAAATAAGCTTCTCGTAGATTTCATCGGAGATAACATAGATTTGGTGCTCTACACAGAGGTCCGCAATGACCTTTAGCTCGCTCGCCGTATAGACCATCCCAGTCGGATTGCTCGGAGAGTTAAGGATAAGCGCCTTAGTGCGCGGCGTGATGGCGGCACGCAGTTCCTCGGGGCGCACTTTAAAGTCTTCGTCTTCGCGGGTATCAAGGATTATGGGCGCGCCGCCGGCCATCTTGACCATCTCAGGGTAACTTACCCAGTAGGGCGCGGGGACAATGACTTCGTCGCCCGGGTCGCACAGAGCCAACAGAGCGTTATAGATGCTGTGTTTCGCGCCGTTAGACACTACGATCTGCGCCGGGCTGTAAGTAAGCTGGTTTTCCCTGCTTAGTTTCTGGCAAATAGCTTGGCGAAGTTTCTCCGTGCCGCTTGACGGCGTATAGCGCGTCTGCCCGGCCTCTATCGCGGCGATACCGGCTCTAGCAATATGGGCGGGGGTGTCAAAATCCGGTTCGCCCACACCAAAGTTAACCACTTTGATGCCTTGGGCCGCCATTTGCTTGGCTTTGGCGTCTATACTGAGTGTGACGGAAGGAGTAATGTTTAGCGCGCGTTCCGCGAGCTTTTTCATGAATAGGCCCCCTTAACTGCGTTTTGTATATTGTATTCTTCGTTCGTCGCAAGTTCCCTGCAGAGGGCCTTCCGCTTTTATCGCCGGCGAAAAAAGCCGCAAGATTTTGATATTGTCCCAATAACTGCTCGCTCAAAAAGTTGCGCCCCGGTTACGTTTATGCTAAAATCAGTGAAACGCAGCGCAGAAGCGAGTAGTGCGAGCATCTGTTCAGAGAGCTAGCGGTCGGTGCGAGCTAGTCAGTAAGTTTGCATGAAGTCCACTTCGAAGGCGGCGCGCGAGGAGCGCAGACGGTGACGCCGTTATAGTCCCAAGAGGCCGCAAGGCAAACTAGGGTGGTACCGCGAGATAACTCGCCCCTCACATTGGGGCGAGTTTTTGCTTTGGTGCGTAGGGGGAGTGCGCACTTGGCACTTAGCACTTCGTGGAGGACGAGCGCTGCTGGTTCCGGGCGCCTGGCGGCTGGCGCCCGCTAGCCCCACAAGAGACAAGCGACAATAACAAAAGGAGGCCCCAAAATGTTAGACGCAAAATTTATCCGCAACAATATGGCCAAAGTAGCAGCAGGTGTAGCGGCCAAAGGGGAGACTGCCGCGTTAGCGGAGTTTCAGGCCCTAGATGAAGCTCGTCGTCAAAAGATCACCGAGGTAGAGCAGCTTAAAGCCTATCGCAACAGCGTGACGCAGGAAATTGCCCGCCGCAGGCAGAACGGCGAAGAAACGTCGGCCTTACAGGAAGAGATGAAGGCGGCGGGGCAAAAGGTGAAGGACATCGACGCCGAGGTGAGCGCAACCGAGGCCGACTTAGAGGCCCTGCTGCTTCGCATTCCAAACTTGCCGGACAGCGATGTCCCTATCGGCAAAGACGATACGGAAAACGTCGAGATAAGGCGTGTCGGGGAGCCGCGGCGGTTTAGCAATCCTCCGAAGGCCCACTGGGACATCGGCATCGACCTCGACATTCTCGACTTCGAACGGGCGAGCAAAATCGCCGGCAGCCGCTTTGCCCTCTACCGCGGATTAGGAGCTAGGCTTGAGCGTGCCCTGATAAACTTCATGCTCGACTTGCATACGCGGGAACACGGCTATACCGAGGTGTTTCCACCTCTCTTGGTTAACTATGCCTGCATGCAGGGTACAGGTCAGTTCCCAAAATTCGTGGACGATGCCTTTAAGCTCGCCGAAAAAGACTTGTACTTAAACCCTACTGCCGAAGTCCCAGTTACAAACATGCACCGCGACGAAATTCTTGACGGCGCGTTGTTGCCGCTTTATTACACCGCTTACTGCCCGTCGTTCCGCGCGGAGGCAGGTGCCGCGGGCCGCGACACGCGGGGGCTTATCCGCATGCACCAGTTTAACAAAGTAGAACTCGTCAAATTTGTCGCGCCCGAGACGTCGGAGGACGAACTTCATACTCTGTTGCGCGACGCCTGCCGTGTGCTTGACTTGCTTGAGATTCCCTACCGCATTGTGCAGATGTGTACGGGCGATCTTGGTTTCGCTGCCGCCAAAAAATACGACATTGAACTGTGGCTACCAAGCTACAACCGGTATATGGAGATTTCGTCGTGCTCAAACTTCCGCGATTTTCAGGCGCGCCGGGCTAACATCAAGTACAGGCCGTCAGCCGGCAGCAAAGCGGAATACGTGCATACACTGAACGGTTCCGGACTCGCCGTAGATCGCCTTGTCGCAGCTGTGTTAGAAAACTATCAAAACGAAGACGGTTCTGTGACGGTGCCGGCGGTTCTTAAGCCATATATGCAAATTGAGCGCTTGGCAAAACAGCAAGAAAGTGCAAATTGACGACAACAAACATCGCTGATATACTGATTTGTGCTGCGGAGAGATGGCCGAGTGGTTTATGGCGCTAGTCTTGAAAACTAGTGACCCCGCAAGGGGCCGGGGGTTCGAATCCCTCTCTCTCCGCCACGAAGCAAAAGGAAGCAAAAGGGACGGAGCTTTTTGCTTCACTAGTACTTTGCACTTCGCACGTCGCACTTTGCACTTCGCACTTAGGAGAAACGGGGGATTGCCGGCTCCTAGCATACAAGAAGCAAGAGGGTCAACGTGTTGTAGGGACGTGCGTTCGCACGTCCGCGGACGTGCCGCAGGCACGTCCCTACGTTCACAGCTCAAAGCTCGCGGCTCTTACTTGTGATTTGTGATTTGCGTTTTGTGATTTGCGTTTCATGTGCTTCTTGCCGCAGGGTGAGGACTATGCTATATTAGATTGGCGCGGAGAGGTGGCCGAGTAGGTCGAAGGCGGTCGCCTGCTAAGCGATTATACGAGCTTTAAACTCGTATCGCGGGTTCGAATCCCGCCCTCTCCGCCATACGCGCGCCCGTAGCTCAGCTGGATAGAGTAACGGACTACGAATCCGGTGGTCGCAAGTTCGAATCTTGCCGGGCGCGCCATTTACATGCATCCGTAGCTCAGGGGATAGAGCAGCGGTTTCCTAAACCGCGTGTCGGGGGTTCGAGTCCCTCCGGGTGCACCACTGTGAGCTATGAGCTATGAGCTGTGAGGGGCTATCCGCTTTCCGCCTTGAGCTGCAAAGTCGCAAACTGCAGGCAATCATGAATCATGAATCGTGAATCGTGAATCATGAACTAGGGGGATGCGAGCACATCCCTGCTATCGACCGGCGCTAAGAGAGGAATCTAGCGATGGAGCATGAGTTTTTCATGCGCGAAGCAATCCGCGAGGCCCAAGCAGCCGCAGCCTTAGGGGAAACACCTGTAGGCGCGGTAGTTGTGCGCGCAGGGGAGATAGTCGGGCGCGGGCATAATCTGCGGGAAACCATTAAGGATCCTACGGCCCACGCCGAGATGATAGCCATTCGCCAGGCCAGTGAAACGCTAGGCGGCTGGAGGCTCATTGGCTGCACCCTCTACGTAACGCTTGAGCCCTGTATTATGTGCGCTGGTGCCATGGTCTTAGCGCGTCTACCCGCCCTCGTTTTTGGGGCGTTCGATCCGAAAGCAGGCGCGGTTGGCTCGGTCATGAATGTCTTGGCAGAAGCAAAATTTAATCATCAAGTAGCAGTCACCGGCGGCGTGCTCGCCCCCGAATGTGGTGCGCTGCTTACGAGTTTCTTTCAGGAGTTGCGGTTGCGCTCGGAGCGCCGTTAGCACGTAACCGTTTCAGTGGACGTGGGGCTGCTAGCTCCTAGCTCCTAGTAGAGTGAGAGTGCCCAGTGCCCAGTGCCCAGTAGAGCGTCTGGCGGCTCTTGTTTCTTGCCTCTTATTTCTTGCCTCTTGCACGGAGAGATGGCTGAGTGGTTTAAGGCATCCGCCTCGAAAGCGGAAGAACGGTTACCCGTTCCGTGAGTTCAAATCTCACTCTCTCCGCCACTTTTGAGCTATGAGCATTGAGCTATGAGCTGTGCGAGCGCAAGCTTCTGGCTCCTGGTAGAGGGCCCCACAAGCGACAAGGGACAAGCGACAAGGGACAAGTCAAACGACATTCTACAACAACACGGAGAGATGGCTGAGCTGGTCTAAGGCGCACGACTGGAAATCGTGTTCGGGCTTATACCCCGACGAGGGTTCGAATCCCTCTCTCTCCGCCATAAAACTAAAGATTAAGAGCCCTAGGGGACAACCCTCGGGGCTCTTTCATCTTTCCTAAGTTAGGACTTGGCTCGAACTTTTAGCCTTGGCGGCGTGGCCGCAGCGCGCAGCAGAGCTGCCTTGAGTAGCATAAATGTGCTATGGCTGATACAATAGACGCGGAGGTGTTCTGTGTGGCCAAGAAGATCGTGCTTCGCCAAATGGGGGGGTCTATCGGGGCGACTATCCCGAAGGAAATAGCCGAGCGTTTTCATCTTCACAAGGGCGATGCGGTTTATGTGTCGGAAACTGCTGAGGGGATACTCATTACTCCTTACGAGCCACGCTTTGATGAGGCCATGGCTGTTTACGAGAAAGGCGCAAGGCAGTATCGCAATGCTCTAAGAGAGCTAGCGAAGTAGGGTATGAAAGAACCGCGATGGTTAAGCAAAGCGGTTATCGAGGCCGTCCATCACAGGCAAGTGAGAGAGCACGGGGGGCACTTTGGAGTGCGGGATTCCCGTCTGCTCGAATCTGCACTAAGTCGGCCTGTTAACTACTGGCTACACGAGCCGACGGCAGATATTTTCACGCTGGCGGCTGTATTAGGGCACGGTCTCACCGGAAATCATAGTTTTATCGACGGGAACAAACGAGTGGGCCTGATGTCCATGTACGTGTTCCTTGGCCTTAACGGCTATGACTTAAACGCGCCGGAAGCCGAGGCGGTCGACGTAATGCTGCAGGTCGCGGCAGGAAGTATGTCAGAGCGAGCATTGGCCGAGTGGCTACGGCAGCATACCGTTCGGCTGGCCGGCTAGTTTCGTTTCTACGGAGGAAGTTAAGTCCATCACGCAAGCCCAGTAACAGGATGAACCGTGCGCGACATTAGCCTGCACTGAATGAGAGGGCCTCGAGGGACAGGAAAAGGGCTATCTCTATAGAATAGCCCTTACAGGCTCTATTTTGCAGGAAGGGCGATATACTCGAAAGGGAGGATTAAGATGTCTAAGCAATCCAAAAGCACTCCGGGGACTTGTTTTCAGTGCGGTAAGTCTGCTCTAAAAACTGCGATGAAGAACCACGTTCTCAAAAGCCATAACGACGGCGACGAACTATGCTATCTCATAAAAGCCGAGGGGATGCATGATAAGAACTATTGGCTGTTGTTCTCTCTGCCGCTTAGCACCACCTTAGCTGCGCTGGACAAGTTTCTACGTCAGATTTGGTGCGAGTGTTGCGGACATCTGAGCGCGTTTTGGAGAGATGGACACCAGCTTGGCGAGACAAGGAAAGTGTCCACGCTTTCGATTGGTGATAAACTGCAATACGAATATGATTTCGGCTCGACGACAGAGATATTACTTACCGTCCTTGACGAAATCTCCCGACCAAAACAACGCGAAAAGGTCTGTCTACTTGCGCGAAACAATCCGCATGGTCAAACCTGCGATACTTGTGGGGCACCCGCTACAGCTACCAACGCGTGGGAGTTTGAACTCCTGTGCGAGCAATGCTGCAGTAAAGCTCAGGACGAGGCGGCCGTTCTACCCATTGTCAATTCACCACGCTGCGGTGTGTGCGGGTATACCGGCGAACAGGACAGATGGACATCGCCCAACAGCACTCTTCCCCTTGGGCCCGAGAAAGTGGTAAAATAGCTCGTAGACAGAAATATCACTTCGGTACAAGCGGCAGAGAGAGGACTTAGTGGATGTTAGACTTTAGACCCCTGACGCTCGCGGACAAGAGCTGGATATCACCGATTCTGGCTGAGAGCGGGTACATGGGGAGCGAAGCAGCCTTTGGCACCTTGTACATATGGCAAGAGGCCTACGAGAAGAAGATCGCACGGCAAGACGACATGCTGTTCGGATGTTTTGGCAAGAATGCCTGCACTTATTTTTTCCCTTATGCCAAAGACATAAGACGAGCATTAGCCGCCCTGCTCGAAGACTGCGAAGCGGCGAACAAGCGCTTTCGCATGTGGGGCGTGACGGAGGAACAGGCCAGGCTAATGGAGGCCGCCTTTGCGGACACGTTTCACTTTCGCTTTTTGCGGGCTAACGCCGACTATCTTTACCACGCCGAGGACTTAATTGCCCTCGCCGGCAGGCGCTACCACCGCAAGCGCAACCACCTCACGCGCTTTAAGCGCATGTACGAGTTCACCTATGAAGACATCACTCCCGCCAATATCGCAGACTGCGAGAAAATTGAGCGGGAGTGGTTGTTGGGTACGGACAATCCTACGCTTGGCGGCCTAGAAAAAGAGAACTTTGCCCTCAAGCGCTCTTTAGACAGCTTTTCTGCCTTAGGCTTTAAGGGCGCACTAATCAGGATTGGCGATAAGCCGGTAGCTTTTACGCTCGGTGAAGAGATTAACCCGCGCGTGTTTGTCGTGCACTTTGAGAAAGCGCTTGATGGCTACGAAGGCCTTTATGCGGCCATCAACCAGATGTTTGCGGAGCGACAGCTCTATAGCTACGAGTACGTCAACCGCGAAGAAGACATGGGGATAGAGGGGCTGCGCAAGGCTAAGCTGTCGTACTACCCAGCGCAAATTTTAGAAAAGGCCGTCGTCACGCTCAAAGGGGCGGTGCCGGGTGACTAAAGAAATTCGCTTTGCCGACTGGTCGATGCGTGAGGAGATTACGTCCCTTTGGCAGAGCTGTTTTGCTGAGCGAAGGGAAGCCGTAGACCTCTTCTTTGCGTATCATTTTCATCCCACAGACACGCTAGTCCTTAAAGTAGACGGGCGCATAGTAGCTATGGTCCATATGCTACCGGGGGAAATCCTTACTGAGGCGGGCAGGCTACAAGCACACTACATTTATGCCGCCGCAACCGATAAAGCCTTGCGGGGGCAGGGTCTAATGGGGGAGCTAATGGCGCGGTCTGCCGCGGAAGGTACCGCGCGCGGCGACCACTACGCATTCTTGCTTCCGGCCGACACGGGGCTATATGATTTCTATGCCAAACATGGGTTTGACAAGTTCTTTAAGACGGCATTCTGTGAAATATCACGGCGGGAGCTCGAGAGAGCAGGTTGCGCGCCCGACAGAGTAGCCCCTACAGTAGATGTAACCCCCCGCGCGCTAAAAGAGACGCGCGACAGCTTCGTAGCAGTAAGCCCCGGGAGCGCGGTCTGGAGTGAGCAGGCGATTGATTTTGCCGTGCGGGTAACTAAGCTTTACGGTGGGCAATTGGTGACCGCGTGCTCTAATGGGCGTGTGGCATACGCCCTATGCTCGCCTGTGCATGCCGGGCAGTGCGAGGTGCTGGAGTTTGGCGCTTCTCCCCACGACGAAGCAGCCCTTTGTGCCGCCGTTTTGGACAGCGTGCCGGCAGAGCATTTCCGTTTTCGTCTGCCCGCCCACCGCACCTTGCTTGGACGCACCGGGCAGCCCGTTGACTTTGGCATGATTAAACCTCTGACTCCGCCCGCTGCGCGAAGCCTGCAGTTTGTGGCGTGTTCCACACCATACCTCGGTCTAACCCTCGACTAGGCTTACCAAAGAGCAATATGGCCGTCGGTGCGCGGTTCGGTGCCGCCGCAAAGTACGCCGTTAGCCGAGTCGCGCCAGATAATCTGCCCTCGCCCGAAACTAACGCTATCGACAGTGCGCTGCACGGCGTGCCCGCGGCGCAGTAAGGCTTCGGCGATGTGTTGCGGGAAGCTTGGCTCTACCTGTACGGTTCTGCCGCTTACCCACTGCCAGCGGGGAGCGTCTAGGGCTGCCTGCGGGTTCAAGTTAAAGTCAAGCATGTTCATTAAGACTTGCACGTGCGCCTGCGGCTGCATGTGCCCACCCATAATGCCAAAGGGACCGACCGCCGTCCCGCCCTTGGTAAGAAAGCCGGGGATTATGGTGTGGAAGGGGCGCTTGCCCGGCAGCAGAACGTTAGCGTGGGCCGGGTCAAGCGAAAAGCTGTGGCCGCGGTTTTGTAGCGATATGCCTGTACCTGGGATAACAACGCGCGCCCCAAACCCCATGTAGTTGCTCTGTATGTAAGAAACCATATTGCCGTCCCCATCGGCCGTCGCGAGGTACACCGTGCCGCCCCGCAGATCTAGTCCTGTGGTCGGTGTTAGGGCACCGCTGCTAATCTCGCTGCGGCGCTTAGCCGCATACGCAGGGCAGAGCAGATCCTCTGGCCTCACCTTCATCTGGCGTGGGTCGGTAATATGAGCGAGGCCGTCGGCAAAGGCGAGTTTGACGGCCTCAATTTGTCGGTGGTACATTTCGATGTTGTCGCGCTCCGGGAACTCGTACCCCGCGAGGATGTTTAGAGCCAACAACGCGACTAATCCCTGCCCATTGGGAGGCAGTTCCCAGACGTCATACCCGCGGTAGTTCACCCTAAGTGGCTTCACCCATTCGGGGTAGTATGACGCAAGGTCTGCCGCGCCGATGTATCCGCCGTGCTCGCGCGAAAAGCTGTCGATGCGTTCAGCTATTTCGCCCCGGTAAAACGACTCGGCGCCTGTTTCGGCTATGCTGGCGAGAGTTTTGGCGTGGTCAGGCGAGCGCCACACTTCGCCGACCGCCGGCGGGCGTCCCTGCGGAGCAAAGGTAGCGAGGTAAGCTTGGTGAACCGGGGCCGTGTGTTCTCGTAAGTCTTGCGCCAAGGCGTTCTTCCAACCGCGGGCAAGCATAGGTGAAAGCGGGAAACCGCGCGAGGCATACTCGATGGCCGGGGCAAGCACGGTCGTTAAGGGCAGCCTGCCAAAGCGGGATGACAACGCTGCCCACGCACCCGGGGCTCCCGGCACGGTGACGGGCGTTAGCCCAAACTTAGGCATTTCGGTTAGCCCGGCGGCCGTAAGTGTCGCGTGACTTAGGCTCTGCGGCGCAGGCCCGCTGGCGTTAAGTCCATGCAGCGCACCGTCTGCCCACACCAGCGCAAACGCATCGCTGCCGATACCGTTAGCGGTCGGCTCCACAACCGTCAGGCAGGCCGCTGTGGCAATAGCCGCGTCTATGGCATTGCCTCCCTGCCGCAGAATCTCTAGTCCTGCCTGCGCCGCCAAGGGGTGCCCGGTGGCCACCATGCCGCGACTCGCATACATGCACATGCGCTGTGACCTAGACGGGTAATAGTGTGGATCAAAGTACATAAACAGCCCTCCCCGAGCCAAGTGCTTCGTTTGTCGCAATTACGCTGTGTCTATATATTAACCGAACTGCAGGACGATGAGAAGGAGGGCAGGGGAGTGCGCAGGTTATGCCTGCGGTAAAAACCTATAGAGCGGGCTCGCTGGGCCAATTAAATCGCGCAGGCTGGCAATAGGTATCGGGAACTCGGGGATGCCTACATAGTAAGGAGTATACTCGTAAATCGCAAAGTAGATGACCAAGTCGTCTTCATGCAAAAAGTACGGCTGATTGGGCTTAATCGCGGTAAACTCTGTGATGAGAGGAATGTCGCGCTCTTTGATTTGGCGCTTAATTTCTTCGCTAATGGGCGTTATGTAGTCGACTCCGGGCTTAAAAAGCTCCGACAACAGGTAGTTGCGCCCCGTGCGGATGTTCATCGTCGCCGAATCTCGCAAAGCGAGGCCGTGCGCCGCACCTTTGCGGTAGGCGTACACCTCCATTATGAGGCTTAGAATCCCGTTCATGTTTAGCTTGGTGGTGTTGTCTCCCCACACATAGACATCGCGCTCGCTGTACGACTGTTGCCTGAGGAGCCTGCGCATTTTGCGGCGCAGGAGCAGGTTAATGCGTTCGGTAGCCCGGCGCCTTAGAGCCGTCACTTGGGGGTAAACGACGGCTCCTCCCAGCAGTTCATTTTCCATCGGACAAATACCCTCCTTTGCGGTAATGGTGTATTGTATTCCCGCCGCCACCGCACGGTGAGAGGAGCCCCGACGTTAGATGGAGAATTATAAGGCCTTAGTCACACAAGAAGGAGTGTTCGCAGTGAGAAAAAGGCAATGGGTCTTCCTCGCCATGGCGCTCGCGCTCACCGTTTTGACGGTAGCTTGCCAGCCGAAAGCGCCGGTAATCCTCGCCACCACAACCAGCACCGCCGATACCGGCCTCCTGGACGTGCTGGTGCCGCTGTTTCAACAGAGAACGGGATTCGAAGTTAAGACCGTAGCCGTCGGTACAGGACAGGCGTTGGCTATGGCTGAAAAGGGCGAGGCGGACGTGCTCTTGGTGCATTCACCTGCCGCCGAGATGAAGCTAATCGAGTCCGGCGCGGCCATTAACCGCCAGTACGTCATGTACAATGACTTTGTGATTGTCGGTCCGGCTGCCGACCCTGCCGGCGTTAAGGGCATGAGCGGAGGGCACGAGGCTTTACTGGCCATCATGCAAAGCGAAGCGACGTTTGTAAGTCGCGGCGACAACTCGGGTACGCACAAGAAGGAGCAGGAGCTCTGGAAGACAGCGGCCACTACGCCGACCGGCGCTTGGTATGTAGAGGCTGGGACAGGCATGGCGGCTACATTAGCCATAGCCGAGGACAAGCAAGCCTATGTGCTTACCGATAGAGGAACCTTCCTCGCACAAAAACAAAATCTCACTTTAGTTGTTCTGGTAGAAGGCGACCCGGCGCTAGAAAACCCGTACCATGTCATGCAGGTTAATCCGGCCCGCTTTACCCATGTCAATGCACGCGGCGCCAAACGCTTTGTGGAGTTTATGCTCTCGCGCGAAGTGCAAGAGATAATTAAAACGTTTGGCAAAGATAAATTTGGCCAACCGCTGTTCTTCCCGGGCGCACAATAGCCAATAAATGCAAGGGGCTTTTGCTTGATATTTAGCGACAAATAGGGCAGAATAAGACCACGCGACAAGTTTTGAGCTTGGCCGCGCTATGCGGGGAAGTAGCGGAGCCCTGAACCTGCAATCCGCTGTAGCAGGGCAGAAGCCTGTATTGCGGCTGGCATTTGTGGGGTTTGCCCCTGGCAAGTAGCGATGACAGTTGGGTCCGACGCAACATGAACCCATGAACCCCGTCAGGTCCGGAAGGAAGCAGCGGTAAGTGTGCAAGCGTGTGTGCCGTCGGGTAGCCTGATTCGAGTTAACTACTAGGGTTAGCGACCGGAAGTGTTAGTCAAAGACAGGGCGCGGCCGTAAATTTCCGCCGAGACAATTGTCTCGGCGGCTTGCTTTCACAAAGAGCAGGAAAACCTACCCCGGTGGGGAAGTAGTATTTGGGCGAAAGGGCAGGTGATTAGATGGCCTATCAGACGTTGTACCGGGAGTGGCGCCCGGCGCGCTTTAGCGAAGTATCGGGTCAGGACCACATCAAGCATACGCTAAGTAACATGCTACAGAGGTCCCGTGTGCCGCACGCTCTCCTCTTTACCGGCCCGCGCGGCACAGGCAAGACAACCATGGCTAAAATAATGGCGCGTGCCCTTAATTGCCAGCAGGGCGTTACCGCGGAGCCGTGTCTCGTCTGCCCCGCCTGCCTAGCTATCGCCACGGGGGCTTCCCTAGATGTAGTAGAGATAGATGCGGCGTCAAATCGCGGCATCGATGAAATTCGCGAACTGCGAGAACACGTTAAGTTCGCGCCGGTCGACCTGCGCACCAAAGTATACATAATCGATGAAGTTCACATGTTAACGACCGAGGCGTTTAACGCCCTCCTTAAGACCCTCGAGGAACCTCCGCCGCACGTCGTCTTTGTACTAGCTACGACTGAGCCGCACAAGCTCCCCGCGACCATAATTTCGCGCTGTCAGCGCTTTGACTTTCGCCGTTTAGCCACAAGTGCCGTTGTCGCTCGGCTGACACAGGTGGCAACCGCTAACGGCGTAAAGCTGACGGCTTCTGCCGCACACGAGATTGCGCAGCACGCCTCCGGCAGTATGCGCGATGCGTTAGGGCTTTATGAGCAGTGTGCGGCCTTTGTCGACGGTGAGATTGACGCGGATGCCGTCCGCGCTGTTACGGGGGCTGTCCCGAGCACCGTCTATACTGAGCTACTCGGGGCCCTTGCCGCAGGTGATTTGGCGTCTTGCTTGCAGCAGCTTCACCGCGAATTGACGGGCGGGCGAGAGACAGGTCAGTATCTTGCGTCGTATATTGCGGTGTTACGGCAGGTGCTCTTGGCAGCTCACTCACCGCGCACCTTTGCGGAAAGCGGCTATGAAGGCGAGCAGCGGGAAGCTTTTTCGCGCCTCACGCAAAAACTCACACCACACCTTGCGGGCTTAATTGACGTTGCCCTGCAAACCGAGAACGACATGCGCTACGGCGGGCACCCGCGGCTACATTTGGAGCTAATGCTCGTTAAGCAGTGGCAAGCCATGCATCCCCTAGGGCAGGCGCAACCGAGCGCCCCCTTGCCTAAGGCTCCCACTGCGTTTGCCGATACTTCTAGAGCATTGCCTAAGACTGACGTGCCCAAGGCAGACAGGGTCGAGATACAAGCCGACGCCCCTAAGGCCGAGATTTCCCAGTTACTTAAGGCTTGGCCTGAAGTGCAGCGCCTCGTCAAGCAGAAAGCCCCTCTAACCGGCGCAACGATGGGGGCGGTTTCTCCGCTGCGACTAGAGGGTGACATCGTTGTTTTGCAGATGAACGAGGCTAACGTACATACGTTTAAGCGGCTCAGCCAACCGGTTGACCTTGGACATATCGCTAAAGCGTTCTCGCAAGTGCTCGGCAGAGCGGTGGAGATTAAGCTAATTATGCCCGACGGGAGCGGCACTTCTGTATCGTCGCCGAACGCCAGCGAAAGCCGCGTGCAGCAGGTCATCGAGATATTCGATGGGACTATCGTTAAGACTAAAGAGTAGTAGGAGGCAAAATAATGACAAACATGAAAGACATGATGAAAGCGGCGCAAAAGATGCAGGAGCGTGTTCACAAGCTGCAGGAAGAGTTAAATTCACGCACTGTCGAAGCTACGAGCGGCGGCGGCACGGTTACGGCGGTAGTCACAGGTGCCAAGTCGCTGCAGAAGATTACCATTAAGCCTGCCGCTGTTGACCCAGAGGACGTAGAAATGCTCGAGGACCTCATCCTTGTGGCGGTAAACGAAGCCCTGCGCAAGGCCGAAGACATGGTCAACGCCGAAATGAGCAAGGTTACCGCGGGGCTCAACTTGCCGCGCGGCATGTTCTAGGTCTTCTGTGCTGAGTTTTCCTCCTCCTATCCAGAAGCTTATTGCCGAGCTATCGCGCTTGCCCGGAATCGGCCCTAAGACAGCTCAGCGACTGGCGTTCTTTCTGTTGTCCCAGGACAGAGCGGCCTTAGCGGAGCTAGCGGGGGCGATACTGGCAGCTAAAGACAAGATTCGCTACTGCAGCACTTGCAGCAACTTAGCGGAAGAGGCCGCCTGCCCAATTTGCCGCGAGAGCTCAAGGCGTCACGACGTGGTCTGTGTGGTGCAAGACCCCCGCGATGTAGCGGCCATTGAGCGCACGCACGACTTTAAGGGGCTCTACCACGTTTTACACGGCGCTATCTCTCCTATGGACGGGATTGGGCCGGAGCAGCTCAAGATCAAGGAACTTCTAGGACGCCTAAGCGGCGGCACAGTGCAGGAGATGATTATCGCCACTAACCCCAACATCGAGGGCGAGGCGACTGCCCTCTACTTAGCGCGCCTAATTAAACCCCTCGGAATTAAAGTGACGCGGCTCGCCCATGGTCTGCCGGTTGGCGGCGACCTCGAATATGCGGACGAGCTGACGCTCGCCCGCGCCTTAGAAAACCGCCGCGAAATGTAGCGTGTAAAAGTCGTTTATCACTGCGAATTTTCGGCCATACTTCTTCTATAAGATAATTGTAGGAGGAGTACCGAAGTGAACAGTGTGCTCGCGAGCGTCATTGCCACAGTCGGCACGCGACTTAACCTTGTGCAAGAAGTCGTCGAGAGCCAACCGGGCGACCCCGAGCTCCTAGCCCTCGTGGAAGAAGCGCGCCGGGAGTGGGAGGATGCACGAGGCTACTTCAATAGCGTGTCTGACCCAGACCTAATCGACCATGCCGTCTACGTAAACCAAGCTGCCGAGAAGCGATTCATGTATTTGCTGAAACAAGCGCGTAGCCAAGGCATCCAGTCAAGCTCCCTTCTCCCCCGTCCGCAGGCATGACAAAAGTCACGCACGCATAAGCTCTAGCGAGGGGGAGTCGGTCATGCAGGGTCTTTTGGAACATCTTAATATCAACACTGCCTTAGCCGGTCTCTTTGTGCTGGCCATGGTCTATGTGCTGGCAAGGGCGTTAGTTATACCTGCTAAGTTTGCTTTGCGCGTGGGGCTGATTACGGTTTCGGGGGCCCTGCTGCTACTTGTCTCTAACATTGCATTGCAGGTAGTCGACGTTTTCGTTCCCATTAACCCTTTTACCGTGCTCCTGACAGGGTACCTTGGGCCGCCCGGTCTGTTAGCGCTCTATCTGATTCAGTTGTTCTTGGCTTTCTAGGCGTGAGTTCTGCCAAGCACCGCGATTACTCGCGGTGCTTTTTTAAGTACGTTAACGCGGTTTCCGCCAGCACGGCCATGCCCACAGGTATGGCGTCCTCGTCAAAGTTGAACTTCGGGTGATGGATTACGTAATCGCATTGCTTAGCGCTATTGGTGGCCCCCAGCATAAAGAAGCAAGCAGGGACTTTTTCAGCGAAGTAGCTAAAGTCTTCGCCGCCCATAGTCGGGTAGGGAGCGCGAAAGACATTAGCGGTGCCGAGAACCTCTTGGGCCACGGTTTCAACTAGCGCAGCCATGGAATCATCGTTGTGTAGTGAGGGATAGCCCTCGGTATAGGAGAAAGCATAGGTAGAGCGGAAGCTGTCGCAGACGCCTTTCACGATACGCTCGATTCGTTCCGGCATGGAGCGGCGTATTTCTGGGGATAATGTGCGCACGGTACCTGTAAGCGTAACCTCATCGGCGATGACGTTTTCGCGGTAGCCGCCGTGCACGGTGCCAAGCGAGAGCACAACAGAGGCCACCGGGTCAATTTCGCGGCTGACAATGCTCTGTAGCGCCACAATCAGATGACCTGCCGTCACGATGGCGTCAATCGCGCCGTGAGGGTGACCGCCGTGACCACCTTTGCCCTTTACTACTATTTCAATGTTATCTGGTGCGGCACAGGCGGCACCGTAGCGCACAGCTATCTGTCCCGCAGTGTATTGTACCGTACCTATATGTAGCCCCAGCATGGCGTGTACGGTCGGGTTATCAAGCACTCCCGCCTCAATCATCGGTAGCGCTCCCCCCGGACCTTCTTCTGCCGGTTGAAATATAAACTTTACATTGCCCGGGATGTCTTTGAGTTCGCTGAGAAGCTTGGCCGTGCCCAGCAATATGGCGGTGTGCCCATCATGCCCGCAGGCGTGCATTATCCCAGGTGTTTTGGACGTGTAGTCGTGTTCAGCCTGCTCGGTAACCGTAAGTGCATCCATATCAGCGCGTATGGCGATAGTCCGGCCGGGCGAGTTTCCCCTGAGTGTGGCCACCACACCTGTTCCGGCAACGATTTGCGGCGTTAAGCCATGCTGCTCTAGATAGTTAAACACTAACTGCGAAGTGCGGTGTTCGGCAAAACCAACCTCGGGATGTTGATGAATGTCCCGCCGAATGTCGACTAGCTCCGGGGCCAAAACCTTCGCGCGCTCAAGCAGTGTCGGCACTAAATACTCCTCCGTTCGCTTCTAGATTTATATTGAAACTAGAATATCACGAAAGCAGAGAGACGGCAAAATGGATAAAATTAGCCGTTGCGCAGTCTCTTTGCGCGTGCTATATTAGTCAAGCGTCGCGAGCAGCGCGTCATATCTAATGAGACTCGCAAATTTTGTGACTCAGGTGCTTGACGAGAGACGGTAGAAGTGATAATATAAATTTCGCCTCTATTGAGTGGCGCAACACGAATCCTTGATCCTTGAAAACTGAACAATGCAGGCGCAATTGGGAGATGAGAGCTGTGAGCTTTAAGCTGTGAGCTGAGATGCCCGGATTGCGCGTAAGGATGAAATTAAACAAAACCTCGTTTCTTTGAAATTAAGCGAGCCAAATCGCTTTCTGAAATTTTTTCGGAGAGTTTGATCCTGGCTCAGGACGAACGCTGGCGGCATGCCTAATACATGCAAGTCGAACGAACTAGAGGTTAGAGATTAGAGGTTAGAAGTTAGACGCAGGAGTTTTCCTCGTTCTAACATCTGACTTCCAACCTCTAACTTCTAGTTAGTGGCGGACGGGTGAGTAACGCGTGGGCAACCTGCCCCAAAGCTCGGGATAACACTCCGAAAGGAG
>JAGXRZ010000046.1 GCA_018335585.1 Selenomonadales bacterium | reverse complement strand
TATGATCGGCACAAAACGCAAATCCTTACCTCATATGGTGACCCCAAACTGGTGTGACCGGCTTCGCCTAAGGTGTTGACCACGCACCCGCTAGCTTCTCACCCCCCGCATTAGGGGCCCGCGTATCCCAGACAAGAGGTTTTGAGGCTAGTGCCTGAGATAACTGTATACAACAATAGCAACAGCTACCTAAAAGGAGCTGTTGCTGCAGCCCAACTACCAAGCGGAGTGAGCCCTTTTGTTGAGCTTGGTAACACCACAGTGCAAATGCACGCACCGGTTGATATTCGGCAGGGGCCTCCACAACCGAGCCTAAGCTTCAGCCTATCCATGCGGCTCCTTCCGCAGACAGCTGAGACCATTCTACAGCTTGAGGAGGTATTACAGGAACCGATGCGGGTCCAACTTATTCACGATGGCGGAACTGAGCTTCTATTGATTTACCCCACTGTAGTAAACAGGGTTAAGCGACAATGATTGGCGCGGGAAACGTTGGGGAGGTTCTTACTGTGTTCGGTGGGGCTATTTTGCGCATTGGGATTTTCACCTAGTTTGTGGTGCTGCATGCGATATTAGCGGGACTTCTCTTGGCGGTGCCGCTTGCTTTACTATACGGCCACTTCAGAGCTAGGAGGTCTGGTGTCGCCACTGTCAAAGTGCCAATCATGCTTTACATACTCTTTGTGGCTGTTTTCGCTTCTTTCGCATTCCTGCAGCTGACAGACTACGCGTATGCTACAGGCATCCACGTGACGTCACGCGCAGAGGGTCGATATGAGATATCTTTTGTGTTGCGCAATAGGTCCTTGATGCCGATAAGGCTGGAGCTCCTTCTCTTCGACGTGATAGGCGAATACCGCTTGGAAGACGTCCAGATAGACGGAAATCGTCTTGCGGGCGGGCACAGGGTGGAGTCTAGGCAAGCTGTAACAGTCACTATTACTGCCTCGTTCGCTATGCCCCTTGACGATACAGCGTTGGGCCTCTCATACTTGACGGGGACGGGCCAACGCAGAGTTCTTCGCCTACAAGTTCCGTTGCCATAAAGTTGGGGGGCATAAGGACTCGCGCTCGCGGGTCCTTGTCCTGCTTGCCGGTGTCTGTGTTGAGGGCATGCGCACAGAACGGTTTATGATTACGCGTGGAGGTGCGCCTATGATTGGGGAACGCATTAGGCAAGCTCGGCGTGCGTGCGGCATGACCCAAGCCGACTTAGCTAAAGGGCTTGTGTCGCGCTCATACATCGCTGCCATAGAAAGTGGCCGCGTGTCACCGTCGGCCGGCAATCTCCAGATACTAGCAGAGCGGTTGGGCCAACCACTGTCTCACTTCATTGCTGACCATGTAGATGTGGCCATGCAGCAGATCGAAGCTAGTCTCAATCAGGCCAAGGTGCATATGGTTCTAGGTAATGTATCGGAAGCTCAGTCCATCCTTGAAGGCGCTAAATGTACAGGCACGAGGACTATGTCTGCGGCGGTCCTGGCGCTGTATTACGAGTTGCAGGGCGAATTGCATCAGGACAGAGGGGCTATTGCTCAGTCCGTTAGCTACTTCACTGTGGCCGCCAATGAATATGTCAATGCAGGCAATTCAATGAAGGCGTGGGAATGCAGATACAGCGCGGCATCCACAATGTATCGGGGTGGTTACATGGATCAAGCGATTTCCCTCGCCATGGAGGCCGCAACAGCTTTAGGCAGTAGCGATTACAGGTGCTTGGCCTTGGCATATTACATGATTGGGTGCGCATATTTTGCCAAGGGCACTGTACAAGAGGCGCGCAATTACTTTGAGCAGGCAAGGGCATGCGCCTTAGTCACAACAGAGGCACATCTTTGTGCATTGCTGGGTGAGAGCAGCTGCCTGTTTCGCCAAGGTCAATGGAAGATGGCGCTTGCTTCTTCGCGGCAGGCGGTTGCCCTGGCCGAACAACACAACTTTCTGCAGCTAAAAGCCGAAGCACTGATTGGGGCAATGGCTTGCCTAGTACAACTTGGGGAACAGGAGTTGGCAAATGAAGCCCTTGACCAAATCACGTCATCAAAGGGTATCTCCGCGAGTTTAAGATGCAAAGCTTTACGGGAAATGCTCCTGACTACAGTGGAGGCAGCGCCCTCCTGGGATACGACTAGTCTTGAGTTCGATCTGAACCACCTTCTGAAAGAGGCCGAGTTTCCCAAAGACGATTGGGATAGGGTAAAAGGCGAATGGGCCTTAGAAAAGTGCCGCCTTATGCGGGGGCATGGTGATGTTGCTGCATCTGCGGCATCATTTGCTGAAGCTTTTAGTAGCATCGGAAGGCTGAAGGACGCTGCGGATGTTCTCAGTTTTGGGGCAAAATTGCTTAATCGCGCTGGGAAAACGCATTCCGCATACAGCATGCTTAGTAAAGCGTACGACTTATTGCATGCACAGCAATAGCCGTTGATCTACGCCATCCTATACTTGTGCTTAAGAATCAGGCAGAGCACTACGCCGACCGCAGCCAGTACACCTGCGCTTAAGAAAGCGGGGGTAAAGCTGCCGGTGGCGTCATAGATGGCAGCCCCCGCAGCCGGCATAAAGGCCCCAAAAGCCAAGCCGGTAAAAACTAACCCGTAGTTAACGCCAAGGTGCTTGGTGCCAAAAGCCGCGGCGGTCAGCGCCGGGAAGGTAGCCAAAACCACTGCTAGGCCCCAGCCGACGAGTGCTGCGGCAATATAGAGCGTCACTAAGTTTACGGCAATAACGTTAAACAGCAGTAGCGTCACAGCTTGTATCAAGAAGCTTACGGTCATCACCAGGACCGTGCCGAACTTATCGCTTAAGTATCCGGCAAACGGTCTGCCAAATCCGTTAAAGCCAGAGAAAATCGCCACAGCCGCCGCGGCTTCGGTGGCACTAAGGCCCATAATTAACCTGGCGAAAGGCGGGATAAGGGCCGCACAGAGCATGCCACCCGCGATAACCACGCCAAACGCCAGCCACATAACCCAAAACAGAGGGTTCCGTAAGAGGTCACTTGGCTTAGCCTCAAGCGGTGTAGCGGCCTGTCTTTTTTGGGCTTGCTTTGCCTTGCCTGCACGCGGCACGCTCTCGGCGGGGTTACGGAGTAACCCGGCGGCCACAAGACACATAACAAAACCAATGACGGCAATGAGTAGCAGCGTTCCTTCTATGCCATAGACAGGCAGTAAGTGCTCGGCTTTAAGTGGCGCAACTACCGTGCCTGCCAGGCCAACACCCATTACGGCGCAGGAGATAGCGAAAGCCGGTCTGTCCGGGAACCATTTTCGTACGGGCGGAGCCACACAGGCATAAATAGTGCCGGCGCCGATTCCGCCTGTAAAGCCATAGGTTAAGAACAGCCACCACGGATAAGGAAAGCGCCCGACCAACGCCGCCCCACCAAACCCAAGCAAAATAAACACGGCCCCAAGTAGACATGTCTTCTGGGGGCCGATTGTATCCTGCAGGCGGCCGGCGGGAACCATTACTAGAGCAAACACCAAGAAAAAGATAGTAAAGGGCAGGGCTGCCTCAGCCGTTGTCCAATCAAACCGCTCAACCAATGGCACTACCATCGGCCCCCAAGCGTAGGCTACCCCTGCCAAAAAGGCGAGTAGGAATCCGGCAAAAACGATACTTATGCGCGTCCAATCGTGTCTAATGTTCTTCCCCTCCGTAATCTATGCTACTACATAGATTCGCCCCCGCTAGGTGCTTCTCCTGCGGGGGCAAGGGGGGAGGGGCTGAACCATTAGATTAGACTCGCAGCGAGCCGCGAAACCCGCGTACGCTGTAGAAGGAAGCTGCACCGTTGTGATAAATAAAGACGCGGCCAAAGCGGCGGTCACCAAAGATAGCGCCACCTAGTTTGCGTACCTCGGCAGGCGTCTTAAGCCAGCTAGAAGTCTTCGTGTCAAAGCTCCCTAAGCGCTGTAGCTCATGATACGCCTCTTCTGTAAGCAGCTCGATGCCCATTGCCGCAGCCATGTCGACAGCGTTTCCGGAGGGAAAGATGCCCTTCTTCTCCCTTTCTGCTTGCCCGGCGCGGTCGTAACAGCTGTTCCTGCGCCCTAAAGGAGTCTCAGGCGAGCAATCGCAAAAGATTACTGCACCGGTCTGCGGGTCGCAACCAATCACATCCGGCTCGCCGCCGGTGCTTTCCATTTCACGCAGAGACCCTAGCTTCATGGGGTTAGCGTCAAGTCTCGCTTGCACTTGCTCCCACTTAATCCCGAGGTGACGCTTTGCGTTCGCAGCAAAACGGGCCCTGAGAACGTCCATAATTTCCTGGCTTGACACGAATAGCCCCCCTATACGTATCTAATGCGGGCGTCGCTTGCAGGAATCGCGCGATCAACTTTTGTCCATGTGCCGTCTGCGTAAATCTCCAGGTGGGTAAATGCACAGGGTAGACCTTTGGCCTGCATGAGGCTCGCGCTGTCCATCAGTTGAAAATGCAGGTGCGGCGACGTGGAATTGCCGGTGTGCCCGACTTTTCCTAACAACTGCCCGGCAGTTATGTTATCACCCGCTTTGACCTGCACAGTTTCAGGGTGTAAATGGGCATAAAATGAATAACAGGCTTCATGTTTGAGTATGACATAGTTGCCCACTAGGTCATGCAGGTCGGCGTTTTCTGGGTCGCGGCGGGAGATGCGCTTGGCAAACTTAAGTGAAGTCAAAGGCGTATCGCTGACCGAGTTGGTCGGTGCCGTGACTGGGGACTTTGCTGCCTGGGGTATTGGGAGCGACCCATTCCCCTCGCAGGGGAAAATCGACAATTATAGCGTCGTTCATCTAGAGAACTGCTCCTTTAAGTTGATTTTGTCTACCATGTTCTGCGCAACTGTTGGCATCCTTCCCCGGGGGCGCCCATTTCGGCCAAGCGAGTGCGCTCCCCATTTTCTGAGCAGGGTTTTGAGCAGGTCTGTCGAAGTGGACTAAGAGCGAGAGATAAGACTGGAGATGGGAAGATGGGTAAAGAGCAAAAGATAGCAGTTCTCATCGACGCCGAGAACGTTTCGGAAAAGTACATTAAGGCCATCATTGACGAGATTTCTAACCACGGCACACCTACCTATAAACGCATTTACGGCGACTGGACGAAGCCGCAGCTCGCTGCGTGGAAGGCGGTGCTGCTTAATTACTCGATTACGCCGATTCAGCAGTACAGCTATACTGCCGGAAAGAACTCCACAGATGCTGCGCTAATCATCGACGCCATGGATATTCTTTACTCCAAGAACGTGGACGGCTTCTGCATTGTGTCAAGCGACAGCGACTTCACGCGGTTAGCGGCCCGTTTGCGTGAAGCAGGGATGTTGGTAATCGGTATGGGCGAGCAGAAAACGCCGATGCCATTTATCTCGTCGTGTGAAAAGTTTAAGTATCTCGAAGTGCTAGCCCCGGCGACGGCAAAGCCTACCGCGCCCGATGCTGCGAAAAAGGGACAGCCAAGTGCCGAGGAACCCAAACTAAGAATGACGCCGCAAAGCGAGCTCATTCTGGCCATCAAGACCATTATCACCGAGGTTTCCGACGAAGACGGGTGGGTCTATCTTGGTGAGCTTGGGAACGTGCTAACTAAGCGCTTCCCAGATTTTGATACGCGCAATTATGGCTACAACAAGCTTACGCCCTTTGTGGCCTCGCTCAAGCAATTCGAACTGCGTTCCACGCGCACCAGCAACCCCAGCGTAAGCCTAAAGTACGTGCGGAACAAGGAGACGGAATAGGGACGGAGGAGCGCGACATAGATGATTTACAAGAAGAACCGTCCCTTTTGTTCTGCTTTGTTAGTCGGGCGCCTCGATGCCATGTTACAGAAGGCAGCTAAGCGAGCAAAGACACTGCAATTTGCCATGCACAACCCGGAGCTAGATCTGAGCTATAGCTTTTCCAGCACGGTGCCCGAGCAGCGTTTTCACAGCGCAAGCGTCGGCAAATTGATGACCGCTACGTTAGTCTTTATGGCTATCGAGCAGGGTAGGCTTAGTCTTGACAGCAAAGTTAGGCCCATCCTAGAGCCAGGTATGCTAGACCGCTTGTGTGTTTTTAAGGGGCAGGATTATCAAGACGACGTGACAGTGCGGCAGCTGTTAGGCCATATGTCCGGCGTAAACGACTATTTTGAGAGTAAGACGTTTGACGGAGCCTCGTTTGTGGACGAAGTCATCAAGCAACCAAATGTCTTCTGGAAACCAGGCGACCTCCTAGATTTCACTCGGACCCGGCAAAGCGCCATTGCCGCCCCGGGACAAAAGTTCTTGTACTCAGATACCGGCTATGTGCTACTAGGCCTGTTAGTTGAGGCAGTATACCAAATGCCTTTTCACTCGGCGCTTAAGACCTACATATTTACCCCAGCCGGCATGACGCAGACAACGTTGTGTTTTTACGGCGAGGGCTTCGACCAGTCGGCCTTAGCCCCGCTCTTTGTCAACGGTGTCGATGTCCACACATATACTAGCCTCAGTTGCGACTTCTCAGGCGGAGGGTTGTCTACTACCGCCGGAGACCTGCTTAAGTTTCTCGGTCATTTGCAGCACGGCCATTACATCAGAGGTACATCGCTTGCCGCCATGGCGAGCTTCACCCATCGCTACCGCCAAGGGCTACATTACGGCCTAGGCATGATGGAAGTGCGCTTTGGCGAGTTCTTTTTCCTACTGAACAGATTGCCTAGACTGCGCGGGCATCTAGGCGTTACCGGTGTGCATGCGTGGTATGATCATGCTTCCCAAGCGACCTACGTCCTAAATGTGGGAAACACCAAGGACATGGCCACGAGCTTTAGGCTGCTTATAGACATATTGATGCTCGTTCAGCGCGAGCAGAGCACACGCAAGTGAAGCAAAAGGCTCCGTCCCTTTTGCTTCACTGTCATCGGCGGAGCGACCGCTCGCTGTTCTTTAGGGGCAAGCAACTCCCTGTCTGCGCTAGGTGTACCGGCATGCTACTTGGCTACCTAGCTTATCCCTTAATGCTGCTTAACTTGGTTGAGATTGGCGTCTTAATTTGCCTAGGTATGCAGCTGCCCGCTCTTCTTGACGGCTATACGCAGTACAGGGGGTGGCGGGAAAGCAACAACACTTTACGGGTCATTACAGGACTTCTCTCTGGGGTGGGTCAGTCCGGCCTAGTGGTTATCGGCGGGCGATACCTCGCTCAGGTGGTGATTGAACTAGGGTGGTTGCGTTGATTTTAAGACGGAGACATCCCTTTCTGAAACGCCAGCAAGTTCTGCTCAATGGTGTGCGAAGGCACACTTTCGCGTAAGACTTCTGCCCACAGCTCCGCGGCAAAGGGCAGGTGGCGTGAGAGACTCCCAAGCAGCACGGTGTTGGCAAGCCTCAAATTGCCAATTTCCCGGGCAATAGCCTTAGCATCGAGCGTTTGCACGCTAAACCCAAGTTCAGTCAACTTGCCGGTAATGTCTTTGGGATACTCCTCTTTTTCGATTAGCACGCGGTTAGGGAGTATCTCCTCCTTGCCGGTGATGATCACGGCTCCGGGTTTCATAAGCTCTACCCATCTGAGGCCTTCGAGGTCCTCTAGGGCGAGCAGGAAGTCTCCCTGGCCGCGCGGAATCAGCGGAGAGTGGACGTCGCCAAAGCGCACACTCCCCCAAACCATACCTCCCCGCTGCGACAAGCCAATGACGTCACTCGTTTTCACCTGGAAACCAGCCTTATAGGCGACCCCAGCTATAATGCGGGTGGCCAGCACCAGCCCTTGACCACCAACGCCGGCAATCAATATATTGGTGGTTTTCATTCCTCGACACCTGCCTGCGAGGACTTTTTAATGGCCTTAACCGGGCAAACCTGCGAACACACCGAGCAACCCACGCACATCTCCGGGTTGATATAGGAGTTTTTCTTGTCGTACCCCTCGTAGACCTGCATGGAGATGGGGGGACAGTTCACGCCGATGCAACTCCTGCAGCTGATGCAGATTTCGCGGTCGACATAGTAGTGTGGCTCCCGAATGCGGAAGTTTAGGGCGCAGGGACGGGTAACCACTACTACCGACAGACCTTCGCGCTTTATGGCTTCAACAATTACGGAGCGAGTCTTACTGTGCTCAAACTGGTCTGCCACCGTCACATCGTTAATGCCAAAGGACTTAAGCACAGCGGGGATGCTGATGATGTGGCTCGCCTCGCCGGTAAGTTCCCCGGTGGTCGGAGTAATCTGCCCACCGGTCATAGCAGTGGTGCGGTTATCTAACACCACCACGGTAATATTGTCTTTGGTATTGGCGATGTCGGCGAAGCCGCTTAACCCCGAGTGAAAGAAAGTCCCGTCACCTATAACCGCAACTAATGGTTTCGCTTTGCCGGCCGTCTTATGGGCCTTCGCCATGCCCTGGATAATGCCGAGCGACGCGCCCATGCTAAGATTTGTCTTCAGCACTTCAAAGGGTTCAAGAATGCCCAGAGAATAGCAGCCGATGTCGCCGATTACCGTCGCCTTGGCTTTCTGTAGAATGTGAAATACGGGGCGGTGCGGGCACCCCGCGCAGAGCATAGGAGTGCGCCTAGGAACCGCGGGTGCGACTTCTGCGCTAATCTCAAGCGGCGCCATAACCCCGGCTTTAACCAGCCCCTCCCGAATGCGGTCTGAGTTTAGCTCACCTGTAAAGGAGAAGTACTTCTTCCCCTCCACTGTAAGGCCATGCGCCAGTAGCTGTTCCTCCATAAACGGCATCAATTCCTCAATTACCAGTACTCTGTCGTACCCTGCCGCTACTTCTTTAATTAGCTCCACCGGCAAAGGATACGTCAACCCGAGCTTAAGGACGCTGACGTTGGGGTTAATCTCACGCAGGTACTCGTACGTGAGCCCCGCCGTAATAACCAGTGCGTCACGCCGCCCGCTATCCTCATAGCGGTTAAGAGGGCTGGCGTTCCCGTGTGTGCGCAGTTTCGCTAGGCGTTCCTGCATAAAGTGCTGTTGTACATTGGCATAGGGAGGCAGCATGCAGTAGCGGGACTGGTCCGGCACAAACCCCTCAATCTGCGGCGGCTTGCGTTCGCTTAGCTCGACCTCGCCGCGACTATGACAGAGCGTGCTGGTCAGCTTAACGATTGCCGGCATGCCAAACTCTTCGCTAATGGCAAGAGCCTCACCTATAAAGTCCTTTACTTCCTGCGCCGTACTTGGTTCAAGTAAGGCGCAGTTGGCAAACTTCGCGAAAAACCTGCTGTCTTGCTCGTTTTGAGAACTCGACAGCCCCGGGTCGTCGCCTACCACCAAGACGAACCCGCCTTTGGTGCGAATCTGGGTAAACGTCATAAAGGGGTCGGCGGCAATGTTGATGCCGACATGCTTCATGGAGGCCATGCTGCGCGCGCCCGCAAAACTGCCGCCGATGGCAATCTCTAGCGCTACCTTTTCGTTCATAGCCCACTCTGCATGAATGTCCTCGTGTTCCTTGAGGCGTTCCATAATCTCCACTGTCGGCGACCCGGGGTAGCTCGCAGCCACTACGCCGCCAGCTTCCCAGAAGCCCCGTGCTACCGCTTCGTTGCCTGTCATTAAGGTTAAGGTGCGTTCGCTCACGCGCATTCCTCCTTACTCGAAACTCGCTACAACTTCGTCCACAAGCCAGCCCACGTAGGCTACGGCCTCCCGGATAGGCTCCTTACTCGTCATATCTACGCCTGCCAGCTTGGCGAGCTCCAATGGCTTAAGTGTTCCTCCGGCTTTAAGCACCTCGACCCAGCGTGCGGCGACCGGCGCGCCCTCCGTTTGAATGGCCCGAGCCACGGCGGTTCCTACAGTCAGGCCGGCAGCATACGTGTACGGATAGAGGCCGCGGTAATAGTGAGCTTGGCGCATCCAGACCATTTTGGCGCCTTCGTCAATAACTACTTCGCCGCCCCAAAACTCCTCTAGAATATCGCCCTGCACTTTGTTGAGCACGCTTGCGGTAATGGGATGACCTTGCTCTGCCAGGGCGTAAGTCCGCCGCTGCAGCTCACCTTCAATGAGGTGGCGCACGAAGTTGTGGTGGTAGGTCATCAGTAGCTGCATAATGAGCCAGCGGCGCATCTGGCGACTGGTGCTGTTTGCTAGGATGTGGTCGGCCACCAATAGCTCGTTAATCGTAGAAGGAGCTTCAATAAAGAACATGGTGGGGCGAGTGTTAGCGAGGCGCTGGTATCTCTGCGCTAGCACGCCCTGCCCGGCGTGGCCTAACTCGTGCGCTAGCGTTAGGGCGTTGCGCATGCGGTTGCCCCAAGTCATGCTAATGTAGGGGTGCACGCCGTAGACCGAGTTGCAGAAGGCTCCGGTGCGCTTACCCACATTGTCTGCCCGGTCCACCCAGCGGTTGGTAAGGCCATCCTCCATAATGGCCGCGTATTCCGGCCCAAGCACCTGTAGACTAGCGAGCAGCAGCGCACACGCCTCTTCATACGTAGTCTCGGGGTTAAAGCTCGGGTCAAGTGGCGCTTCGATGTCGCAGTAGAGCATCTCACTGAGACCGAGCACTTTTTTGCGTAGGCGCGCGTACTTGCGCATGTGCGGCGCAAGCTCCGTCAGGATGACGTCATGAATGTTGTGGTAGATATCTGTGTTTACTTCTTGCTGGTCAACGAGCATATGCACGGCAGACTTATATCCCCGCAGCTTAGCCAATACTACATTTTTCTTTACTTCTGTTCCCCAGGTAGTGCCGTAGGTTTGCAGGTACTGCTTTAGCCCGCGGTTGAGTTCCGCATAGGCGTTTCTGCGCAAAGTATGGTCTGCGGCTCCTTCGTGTCGTCCGAGTGACATGGGGTAAAGCTTGCCCTCACTGTCTGCGACCGCGTCAAACTTCAAATCTGCCGTGCGGGAGCGCTCGTAAACTTCTACCGGAGAACTTAGCACTTCGCCGAGTGCCGCTAGAACCATTTCGGCCTCCGGAGTGAGCATGTGCGGTTTCTTCTCAATCCACTTTTCAAGCGTGACGCGATAAGGCAAAAGCCCTGGCTCATCTCTAAGATACTGCTGCAGCGTGCCGTCAGGCAGGGTGAGCGCTTCGGACTGCACAAAAGAAGTCTCTGCCTGTATCTCGGCCCCTATTGCTCCGGCTTTGCCGGCCATGGCTTGGTACGCAGGGTTAGTGCCGTCAGCGGAGAGGTTTAGCGAGGCATAGGCAAACACTTTGGTGGCGCGTTTCTGCAGTGCCTCCTGCGCTTCTAGGCAGCCAAGTAACACTGCCGCCCCTTCCTGGAGTCGGCCCTTGTACTGGGTTATGCTAGCCACTATGCTCGCTAGTGCACGTAATTCCTGCTCCCAAGCCTCGGGGGTGGGGAAGATGTCGTTAATGTTCCAAGTTTCCGCAATGGGGACTTCTGCACGGGTAAGCTGCACTGCCATTTAATCGCCTCCCAGTAGATTTAGTCGGGAGCCAAGGCGGTCTCCCTATGCACATATTTCGCTATGCCAAGCACCGTTCCTGCAGCTCCGTCCCTTTTGCTTCAGTTTTGCTTCACTAAGAGGATTAGTGCACCGTGAGTCGAATAGAGACTCCGAGGTGCGTTTGTGTGAAAATCTCTAGGTCAAAATCTATGCGAGAGAGAAAACTAGAGGCTGCGCTTAGACAGACGCAGCTTACTTTGGACATGATTATAAATACGGTTCCAGGCTTTGTCTATCGTTGCGCTAACGACCCGCAATGGAC
This sequence comes from Selenomonadales bacterium, assembly GCA_018335585.1. Lineage (NCBI taxonomy): Bacteria > Bacillati > Bacillota > Negativicutes > Selenomonadales > Selenomonadales bacterium. The sequence continues at coordinate 103,390 of JAGXRZ010000046.1, read as the reverse complement.
AATGTCTTACCTTAGTGAGGGTTTCACGGCGATAACCGGTTATGCGCAGGAGGCCTTAATTGACAATAAACAGCTGGCGTACAACGATATTATCCATCCAGAACACCGCGATTGGGTAGGGGCTCAGACGCGCCTAACGTTAGGTCTCCCGCTAGAGGTGGAATACCGCATAGTCACTGCTAGTGGCGAAGTGCGTTGGGTGTGGGACCGTGGCAAGGCGGTGTTTGAAGAGGATGGTCGGGTAGCCTACCTTGAGGGATTCGTCACGGACATCACAAAACGAAAGCTGGTAGAAATCGAGCTCGCTAACCGCGAGGAGCAGTATCGCCACCTCTTTGAGCTGTCCCCTGACAAAATCGTTGTCCTAGATCTAGAGGGCAACATCATGGATGCTAACGAAGCTTACTATAAAGCCTCGGGATATACGCGCGCGGAGCTAATTGGTGCTAATGTGCGACTCTTCGTACCAGCTGACCACCAACACCTTGTGGCAGGGCATTTAGCTCGCATCGCGGCCGGTGAAACATTGGTGCATGAGGTATATTCCCTAGAGCGAAGCGGCGAGGTGAGGCGCAAACTGCTGCGTGAACGCGCCATTCCACTTGGCGGAGGCAGGCGTGGAGTGCTGTCTATAGCCACGGACATTGAAGACCAGCGGCAGCTGATAGAGTCCTTGCACCAGGGCGAAAAACGCTATCGCTCGCTTGTGGAGAGCTTGCTCGAAGGCATGGCCATTGTACGCGCTGACGGCGAGGTTGTGTTCTGGAATCCTTCAGCAGCAAAAATGTTTGGGGTAAGTGAACCAACTGGTAGTGCGGTCGGCAAGGCGCAAAGATTCTTGCATCCAGCATCTGGTGAGAGTGCTAGGCAAGACTTTGTCAGCATTTTAGAGGGTACCAAGGTAACAGCGGAATACCACTGCCTGCGAGTAGATGGCAGTACGATGTGGCTCGAGATTTACGGCACGCTTATCGACTATGAAGGCGAAGCAGCAATGCTACTCCTAATGCGCGATGTCACCGAACGCAGGAGCGTGCAAGAGGCTAGGGAATACCTCTACTGGCATGACTCATTGACTGGCCTTTATAATCGCCACTATTTTGAGAAGCTGCTCTCGGAAGGGAGTATGCCCTCTCCGGCCATTATCGTGGCCGACCTTAACGGGTTAAAGCTCATTAACGACACATTCGGTCACGTGGCAGGCGATGAGCTCCTAAAATCTGTGGCCCGTCTCCTAGAGCAAAACGCCCCGGACGGCGCGGTATGCGCTCGCATTGGCGGAGATGAATTCGTCATTCTTATCCCAGATGCCAGGAGCGAGGATGTTGCCCAATGTGTGTTGCAGCTTGAAGGCGCCATCGTCGAGTGCAATAACACCACGCCACACTACCCGTTTAGCGTGTCATTCGGCTACAAGACTGCGACGGAGTTTGGCGGAGGGGTTTATGCTCTCTACAAAGAAGCCGACGACCACATGTACCGCGAGAAGTTGCTGCAAAAACAAAGCAGCCGGAGCAGTTTGGTCCACGTGTTGATGGGTGCGCTAGAGAGCAAGAACTTTGAAACGCGCGAACACGTGGAGCGCATGGGCGAACTGGCTGTGACGCTGGCGCGTGCTATAGAGTATCCTGAGGACGCGATGTTTGAGCTCGTTTTATTTGCAAAGTTTCACGATATAGGTAAGGTAGGGGTCGCTGACAGCATTTTACAGAAGCCCGGGCCGCTTAACCCCGAAGAAAAAAAGGAGATGCAGCGGCACTGCGAAATAGGCTACCGCATCGCTATGGCCTCGCCCGAGTTAGCCACCGTGGCTGACCTAATACTTAAGCACCACGAGTGGTGGAACGGCGCAGGCTACCCGCACGGTCTATCCCGGCACGATATCCCCTTGGCCTGCCGCATCGTCGCCATTGCCGACGCCTTTGACGCCATGACCTCCGACCGACCCTACCGCCAAGGCATGTCGTCACAGGACGCCATCCTAGAGCTACAGCGCTATGCCGGCACCCAGTTTGACCCTATGTTGGTGGAAGTCCTTGTCGAGACCGTAAGGGGAGAAATGTCTTTGAGGGACGGCAGACTGTGCGAAAAGTCATGACATAACGTAGTGATTATGGTATAATTATCGCTAGAAGTATGAAAATGGCGGTGTATTATGCCTTACATTACCGGCGATTGCAGATTTCAGCTAGGAATAGCGCAGTGTCTTGACGATTACGTAGGAAAGGACAATCCCGTTAGGGTAATTGACGTTTTCGTTGATACACTTGACCTTAATACGCTTGGTTTTCAGAAGGCCACTCTCGCTAAAACTGGGCGACCGCCTTTTCATCCTGGTGATTTGATTCGTCTGTACATCTACGGCTACACAAACGGGATTCGCTCAACACGTAAGCTAGAGGCAGAAGCACGCCGCAATCAAGAAGTAATGTGGCTGCTTCGCAAACTCACCCCTGACTACAAGACTATCGCAGATTTCCGTCGCGATAACCGTGAGCCTTTGACGAGAGTGCTCGCTCAGTTTAATGCCTTGTGTAGGGAATGGGGACTCATTGGGGGAGAAGTGGTCGCTACTGATGGCACCAAAATACGAGCATCTAACTCCAAGCGCAATAATTACAGCGCTAGAAAAGTAGAACGGCACTTGGAGCACCTTGCGACTAAGGACGTTGCTTATCTCGAGGAGCTTGATGAATGCGATTCATTTGAATGTGCCCCGCCATTCGCTCGGGCAAGCATTGTGCAAGCACTCAAAGATAACGAGGCTCGCAAGGAGGCCTACCGCGCACTTGCCGAGGAAATTAGCAAGAACGGCGAAGTATCTACGGTTGACCCAGACGCAAGGTTAATGGGCGTTCACAATAACGGCGTTGATGTCTGCTACAACGTGCAAGCAGTAGTAGATGCGAAGCACAGCTTAGTCGTTGTGGCTGACGTCATTAATTCGGCGGCAGACCAAGGGCAACTCAGCGTCATGGGGATCAAGGCACAAGAGGCGCTGGGGGTAGAAGAGATCAAGGTCTTGGCAGATAAGGGCTACTACGTAGCTGAAGATCTTAAGCGCTGCGAAGACGCTGGCATTATAGCACTTGTGACAAGGCCTACCCCTGCGAACTCAACTGGCGTAAAGGAGTACCTGAACGATCAGTTTGTCTACGACTCCCAGACAGACACATATACTTGTCCACAAGGCAAAGTCCTAACTAGGCTCAATGACAAGGCCGAGGCCGAACGAGCGGAATATCGCAACTGGAAAGCATGCAAGGAGTGCCCCGTACGGGAGTTGTGCACCACCTCTAAGCGCGGGCGAAGGATTAGCCGTTCAAAGTACCAGCCAATCATGAACACGGTAGACATGCGAACAATGGCAAACAGAGTGCTCTACGCGAAACGACAGGCAATCATCGAACATGTCTTTGGCACTTTGAAGCGAAGCATGGGGTTCACGCACTTTCTGACTCGTGGGTTAGAGTCAGTCAGGGCGGAGGCTTCCTTGGCATTTTTAGGGTATAACCTCAAGCGGGCGATTTCGCTGCTCGGCGTGGAACGGATGCTCAAGGAACTGGCTAGTAAGGCGGTAGCCATTTCTTTTGTGCTCTGGCCGAACCGGGTTCGCATCGTCATTTTCCGTGAAATACTCGGTTAACCACGCAATTATCACCTGCTACAACTCCCGTTTGAGCACGGTCTGCCGGAGGAGTGCGACATGCCTAACTCGCATGTCTATTTTTTCTCAGGCACAGGCAATACCCTAGTCCTAGCAAGAGCGTATGCTGAAACACTTATTGCGCGTGGTTGCCAAGTAGAGCTGGTGGACGTAACCGCATACGCAGGAGGCAAGCCTACAGAACTGCTGAGCATTTTCTTTCCTGTGTACTGCTTTGGTGCCCCGCGCATAGTCAACAAGTTTGTAGAGCAGCTGCCAAAGGGCGAAGGCCGTCGGGCAGCTGTGTTTGCTAATGCCGCCGGTATGGCCGGTCCAGCGCCTGCCATGGTGGCAGAAGCGCTGAGCTCGAAGGGCTACCGGGTCGTCGCCTCCGATTGGATACTGATGCCGAGCAACTACATTCTCGGCCGCGAAGCTGTCGTGCCAAGCGAAGCCGAGTCACAGATAGCAGAAGGGTGCAGTCGCGCGCGCGAATTAGCGCTCGCCGTGGCTAACGGCACCGCAGTTCCACGCAAGATGTCCAAGTGGTACCTGCTGCGCCTTGCGTACAGTGGCTTCCAGAAAGGGCTTCTGCACGTACACAAGTTCTATCGCGCCACGGAAAAGTGCACCGGGTGTGGAGTCTGCGAAGACCTTTGCCCTGTTAAAGTCATCACCATGCAAAACGAAAGGCCGCGCTGGCACAAAGGCTGTGAGCACTGCATGCGCTGCGTCAATCTCTGCCCGGCCGCGGCGATAGAGGTAGGTCGCTTAACCGTCGGCAAGCGGCGCTACGATTACTGGCGCGGTAGCCTTGTGCAAGATTTGCCACTACTTTAACCTCGGCTTAACAACACCGTGTTACCCTCATGGCGGTGAGATGAGTCACCAAAATTGCCGGGAGGGTAGATTGCTATGAGAAAGCACACATTATTCGTTCGTGTACTGGCTGTATTGGCTTGCTTAAGTACCTTAGTCTCGTTGGTGCCGGCTATGGCAGTAGCTCAAACTAGGCCCATTGCTATCGTGCTGGACGGGCGCGAAATCAGGGGCGACGCCGCGCCGCAGATTATCGGCGGGCGCACTATGGTGCCGATGCGCCTTATCTTTGAAGCACTAGGTGCGGAAGTTACGTGGACCGAGGCGACGCAAACGGTCGGCGGTCGGCAAGGGAACATTAGTATTAGTCTGATTATCGGCAACAGGAGTGCCACCGTCGGCGGGCGCGCAGTCTCCCTCGACCAACCCGCGCAGATTATTGCGGGACGGACCTTTGTGCCGGTGCGCTTTGTGGCCGAATCGCTCGGTGCCACCGTGGAGTGGGACGAGGCCCAGCGTACAGTGCGCATCACGAGCGCAACACAGTCGCGCATGCGTTCCCCGGTAACGAGTGAACTGCGGATAACCGCAGGCGGAGCCAGTTTCCCCTTTCCACTGTACACCCGTTTGATCACAGAGTACGCTGCAATCACCAGCCCGCGCGTGCAAATCGAGTACGCCTCGGTAGGTTCTGGTGCAGGTATTCGCGGAATATTGGCGAGAACATTCGATTTCGCCGGAACGGATGCACCGATGACAGCGGAGCAGCAGGCCCAAGTTAGGCCAAACGAAGTACTACATATCCCGACTGTTATGGGAGCTGTTGCCGTAGTATACAATCTCGGCGGTATCGGTAGCGGATTACGCTTAACGCCCGGGACGCTCGCCGACATTTACTTGGGGCGTGTCACAAACTGGAACGACCCTTCCATCCGAGCACAGAACCCGACACTTACTTTGCCAGACCAGCGCATCACCCTAGTTCGTCGTTCCGATTCCAGCGGTACCACCTTTATCTTTACTAATTACCTGTCCAAAGTAAGTGCCCAGTGGCGCAGCGAAGTCGGCGAAGGCACGACCGTGCGGTGGCCAGGTACGACCATCGGCGGCGCGGGTAATGCGGGTGTAGCCGCACAGGTAAGTCAAATCCCTGGAGCCATCGGTTATGTGGAATTGTCCACCGCCGTGCAGAGCCTCCTGAGCATGGCTCATATGCAGAACAGGTCGGGCAACTTTATTGCGCCCTCGGTAGAGGCAGCTACGGCAGCAGCCTTAATCATGGAAGATTCCTCGTTTATGACACATCCCACGGATTCAGTCGCGCATAGGGCTTATCCCATAGTAGGGATTACGTGGATTTTGGTGTATCGCGACCAAGACAACGAAGCGAAAGCGCGCGCCATCGTAGACTTCCTGCGCTGGGCCATTGTCGAGCGTAACCTTGAACCATTCGCTGCGGAATTGCACTACTCTCCATTGACAGAAACCGGCATCAACAGGGTGCGCAGGCTCCTACAGAGCATTACCTTCAATGGGCAACCTGTCTGGAGATAAAGGCTGCAATTAGAGCTTAACGGAGCTCGTAAGGGGCTTACGCCGCGAGTCGGCGTAGCCCCCGCTTGCGTGAAGAAGCAATTAAAAGCATGCGAGGGAAGGTTGTTATGCGAGCCAATACACGGGAAGGCCTCTTCCACTATATAACCCTATTTGCGGCGCTTGGGTTAATAGCGCTGGTTCTCGGCATATTTCTTGTGGTGACTATGCAGGCGGCACCCGCATGGCGCGCGTTTGGTGTCTCGTTCCTGACGACATCGATTTGGGACCCCATGCGTAATGAGTTTGGAGTTGTGCCGGCGTTGCTCGGGACACTCGCCACCGCAGTCCTTGCTCTGGCTGTGGCGACACCGCTCAGTATCGGCGCCGCCGTTTTTCTCAGTGAGATTGTCCCCCAGCGGCTGCGTAGGCCTCTGTCCTTCATGGTGGAGCTGTTGGCAGCTGTGCCAAGCGTAGTGTACGGGCTGTGGGGGTTGTTTGTGCTCGCACCGTGGTTAAGAACCGGCCTTGGTCAGTTCTTGGCCGAACACCTAGGCTTCTTGCCTGTTTTCGCCGGGCCTTCGCTCGGAATTGGCGTCCTGACAGCGTCGTTAGTGCTCGCGATCATGGTAATGCCGACGATTACGGCTATCTCCGGCGAAGTGATGCGGGCTGTGCCCACGGAGCTGCGCGAAGCCATGTTTGCCTTAGGCGCAACGCGCTGGGAGGTAGTCACAAAGGTTATTTTGCCAAGCAGCAAACCGGGCATTGTCGGGGCCATCCTCTTAGGCCTCGGTCGCGCTATCGGCGAGGCCATTGCCGTAACTATGGTAATTGGAAACGCGAACTTAATTCCGGTCTCCCTTTTGGCGCCGGCGCAGACTATGGCTTCGTTAATCGTTAACGAGTTCCCCGAGGCCTTTGATTTGCACCTCTCTGCGCTACTACTGCTAGCGACACTGCTCTTTTTAATCACGCTCGCCATTAACCTGATTGCCGCTTGGTTTTTCTACCGCCCGAGCCAGACCGCAGAGGGTGCCGTCAAAGGTTCGCTATGGGCCAAGCTGCTGCGAAAGGGGACCTAGGTCATGACGAATCTACGCAAGCGAAAAGTTGCGGGTCAGGTTTTTGAGACACTGTGCGTACTGGCCGCAGGCTTGGCTACATTGGTATTATCGTTAATCCTCTATTATGTTTTTCGCCGCGGACTGGCCGTCGTGAACATATCGTTCCTGACTAGCCTCCCCGCTCCGGTTGGTGTAACGGGGGGTGGGATAGGGAACGCGCTGCTTGGCAGCCTTCTAATGGTGGGGGTCGGTGCGCTTATCGCCGTGCCCATCTGTATAGCGGCCGCCGTCTTTCTTGACCAAAATCCCACCAGCAAAATCTCCGCCTTCGCCCGTTTTGCTAGCCGCGTCCTATCCGGCGTTCCCTCTATGGTGATAGGTCTGTTTGTGTTTGGCCAGTTGGTTTTGCGCACAGGCAGTTACTCCGCCCTCGCAGGTGGGATTGCTCTAAGTATTGTCATGGTGCCGGTAATCACGCTTTCGGCGGAAGAGATGCTCCGCCTTGTGCCAAGCAGTCAGCGCGAGGCCTCTATGGCGCTAGGCGCGACCAAACAACAGACGGTCTTTCGGCTGATACTTCCCGGCGCGGCAGGCGGCCTGATTGTAGGCGTCATGCTGGCTATAGCACTAGCCGCCGGGCAAACCGCCCCGGTACTACTCACCGCTCTTACCAGTCGCTTTTGGCTCAATTCCTTGTTTCAGCCGACGGCCTCGCTCCCAGTTTTAATTTACCACTACGCCACATCTCCCTTTGTCGACTGGCAAGCACAGGCTTGGGGTGCGGCACTAGTTCTGGTCGCCGTTATCCTTGTGCTCAATGTGACGGCACAACTTGTTTTGGGCCTAAGTAATAGGAGGCGTTAACATGGCGCAAGGTGTAAGCATAGATAACTTCTCGTTTTGGTACGGGCGCAACCAAGTAGTGAAGAACGTCTCTCTGTCTGTCCCGGCGCGGCAGGTAACCGCCTTAATCGGTCCCTCAGGCTGCGGCAAGACTACCTTGTTGCGCAGCATTAACCGTCTGCACGAGCTGCACGCCGGGAGTAGGGCGTCAGGGCGCATTGCTGTAGGCGACGAAGACATATTCTCGCCTGCCGTAGACCCGGTAGAACTGCGCCGGCGCGTGGGGATGATCTTTCAGAAACCCAGCCCGTTCCCCTACCTCTCGGTTTTTGACAACGTAGCGCAAGGATTGCGCCTGCACGACGTAGCTCGCGGTAACGCGATAGCCGAACGCGTGGAAGCATGCCTGCGTAAAGCGGCGCTTTGGGATGAAGTGAAGGATCACCTGCGGCGCCCAGGCGGAATGCTTTCCGGCGGCCAGCAGCAGCGGCTCTGCATCGCGCGCACTTTGGCGGTTGAACCCGAAGTGTTCTTAATGGATGAGCCCTGCGCTTCCTTGGACCCTGTCGGCACGACCCGCATTGAAGAGCTTATCAGCGAGCTAAAGCACGACTACACGGTAATAATCGTCACGCACAACATGCACCAAGCCAGTCGCATCTCCGACCGGACGGCCTTTGTGTTAAACGGCGAACTAGTCGAAACAGGCCCCACGGCCGAGCTTTTCCTGGCGCCAAAGGATCCGCGTACCGAAGCCTATTTGACCTGGAAAATAGGCTAAGAAAGATTTTTCCGCGTAGCAGGAGTCTCCACTTCTACAGCAAATTCATGGTCTGAGAGCGAAATTGCAGCCAGAGAGAGGTGGAGGGTGGGTGCAGGAAGTTTACTACTGCGTGCTACAGGGGCGACCGCGAGTTACGCCGTTTACGTCCGACCACGACAAGCATGACTTTATCAAGGCAATCGCCGAAACCAAGCGCTTTGCGCAGATTAAAGTTTACGCCTTTGCCCTGTTAGAAGCACAGGTGCATCTGGTAGTGGCTGTCCCATCTAAGCGTCTACAATCGGTGCTCGCAGCTTTGCGCGAGGCATATGCTGTTCACTACAGCAAGCGCAACGGACGAGACGGCAACGTCTTTTTAGACAGCTATGCCGAGCGGGTGTGCTACAGCGATCAACGCCTGCTGCTAATTGTTCGCTACGTGCATTACCTGCCGGTTACTTTTGGGCTAACGCATCACCCGAACCTCGCTCGCTTTACCAGTCACACCGCGTATCTTGGCGACACGCGGTACAGCTTTGTCGACAGCGACGAACTACTCGCCCTGATTGCGCAAGACCGCAGTGAAGCGCGTCGCCGGTATCAGGCCATGTCCGGAACTTCGGTAGGTACAGGCGAGTTGGCACAAGCCTTGAGGGCAGTTGTGCCGGAGAGCCCTACCCCTGTCGCGTTACCGACCCCTACGCTAGCGGAAATCGCGGCAGCAATCAGCCAAAGAACCGGGGTGAGCCTGCGCGTCATGCAGAGCAAGGGGAGAAGTGCGCAAGCCGTAGCGGCGAGACGCATGCTCATCACTACGGCTGTGACGGAACACCATTACCCTGTAACCGAGGTGGCAGAACTTTTGTGCGTGCATCATTCGTACGTGTCGAGGTTGACGTATAGGAGAGCGGAGAGCTGATAGCTGCTAGTAGAGGAGAGCGCACTTCGAACTTCGCACTTCGCACTTTGCAGGGGACGGGGGTGGCCTTCACGAAGTGCTAAGTGCTAAGTGCTAAGTGCAGCCTACCGTCTTTCCACATATTCCGTATGCAACAGCGTATGCGACTTGTGGCCGAGCGGGCGCTTGAGATATTCCTCATAGAGCTTGGCCACGGCAGGATTTTGGTGCGACTTCCGTAGGGTCATCGCTTCGTCTACGCTGTAAATCGCGCGTATGCGGCGCTCGCGCACGGCATTAGTCGTAGGTATTGGCTGTCCGCCGCCGCCAATGCAGCCGCCCGGGCAGCACATGACTTCAATAAAGTGATACGGGGACGTGCCGTTCGCCACCTGTTCCATCAGCTGCCGTGCATTGGCTAAGCCATGCGCCACCCCAACCTTTACTACCAGGTCGCCGACAGGTACGGCGGCTTCTTTTACGCCCACCATGCCCCTGACCTCGGTGAAATCCAGGTTGCCGAGCTCTTGGCCGGTCACAACTTCGTAGACGGTACGAAGGGCAGCCTCCATCACGCCGCCCGTCGCACCAAAGATTACCGCCGCCCCGGTGGAAATGCCAAGCGGCGCGTCAAACTCTCCGGCGGGAACCCCTGCCCAGTCTATGCCGGCTTGCTTTAGCATGCGCGCTAGCTCGCGCGTGGTCAGTACTACGTCTACGTCGCGGTAGCCGCTGCTCGTCATCTCGGGACGGGCAGCTTCGTACTTTTTGGCGGTGCAGGGCATGATGGAAACTACAAACACGTCTTCCGGTCGGATATCGGCCTTCTCGGCGTAATAGGTCTTAGCGAGCGCGCCAAACATTTGTTGCGGCGATTTACAGCTAGAGAGATGCGCGAGGTGTTCTGGGTAATTATGCTCCGCAAACTTAATCCAGCCGGGGCTACAAGACGTAATCATGGGGAGAGTTCCGCCGTGCGAGAGGCGATGCAGGAACTCATGACCTTCTTCGATGATGGTCAGGTCGGCGGTAAAGTCGGTGTCAAACACGCGGTCAAAACCTAAGCGGCGCAGTGCGCCCACAAGCTTTCCTGTGACAACGCTGCCCGCTTCACCGCCAAACTCCTCGCCCAAAGCTACGCGAATAGCGGGAGCCACCTGGACAACCACGTGTTTGGCAGGGTCGGCAAGGGCCTCCCAAACCCTTTCTGTCTCGTCTACCTCCGTAATGGCCGCTACAGGACACGCTTGCAGGCACTGTCCGCACAACACACAGGGGATATCGCTGAGCGGAGCGCTGCCCGTCGTCTGTACCACTGTGGAGCGACCCCTGCCTGCCGTATAAAGAAGCCCGATGCCTTGGGTCGAAAGGCAGGCGTGAACACAACGCCTGCAGTTGACGCACTTATCTGGCGTGCGCCTAAGCGACACACTGCTCTGGTCTGTTTTCTGTTGGCGCAAGAGGCTTGGGAAAGGCGTTTCGCGCACATTGAGCTCGTTAGCTAACTGCTGCAGCTCACATGTGAAGCTGCGCGGGCACTGCAGGCAGTCTGCGGGGTGATTGGACAACATTAGTTCGAGGATGGTGCGGCGCGCCTCGCGTACAGCCGGAGTCGCGGTGTTGACGGCCATCCCTTCGCTGACGGGGTAAGAGCAGGCAGGCTGCAGAAGCCTGTTCCCAACCACTTCCACCACACATATGCGGCAGGCTGCCTTTACCGCTTGATCCGGGTGATGACAGAGAGTAGGAATCTTGATGTCCGCTTGCCGGCAAGCCTCAAGAATAGTCGAACCTGCCTGTACCGCAATAGCCCTGCCGTTAATCGTTACATTAGTCAGCACTTCTATCCACCGCCTTTCCGATCACGCATTTGTCGGCGGGGCAACACCCCGCAAGGTGGGCCTCTATCTCCGAGGAAAAGTGCTGTAGCGCGGATAACACAGGCACCGGCGCGGTCTGTCCTAGCGCACACAGGCTGCTGCTCTGCAAAGTGCGGGACAGCCTATGGATTAGCTCCATGTCCGCTCGGCTTGCTTCACCCGCGCTGACCTTTGTCAGCAGGTGATACAGGGCAGGCGTCCCTTCGCGGCAAGGCGTACACTGCCCGCAGGATTCATGCACAAAGAACTTAAGGAAGCAGCGCGTGAGGTCGACGATGCAGTGGGAGTCGTCCATAATCAGGAGCGCGCCGCTGCCTAGGCTTGAGCCGTGGCTTTGCAGAGAGTCATAGTCCATAGGGATATCGAGGTGCGCCGGAGCCAAGCATCCGCCTGAAGTCCCACCGGTCTGCGCCATTTTGAACTTCCTGCCGCCAGGAATTCCGCCCCCAATCTCGTAAATAACCTCGCGCAACGTAATGCCCATCGGCACTTCAATGAGACCGCTGTTGACGATGTTGCCGGTCAACGTGAAAACCTTTGTGCCGGGTGAACTAGGGGTGCCCAAGGAACGGTACCAAGCAGCCCCATTCTCAATAATGGAAGGAACGTTGGCCAAAGTCTCTACGTTGTTGACCGAGGTCGGCAGCCCCCACAGGCCCTTTTGTGCCGGGTAGGGCGGCTTAAAACGAGGTTCCCCGCGATTTCCCTCTAACGATTCAATAAGCGCGGTTTCTTCCCCGCACACATACGCGCCGGCACCCGCACACACCTCTAGGTCAAACGAGCATACGGAGCCTAAGATTGCACTTCCCAGGAGACCGTTTTCACGCGCTTGGCGAATCGCCTGCTCCATGCGTTGGATAGACAGCTCATACTCGCCGCGAATGTAGATTATGCCGCGCGTCGCGCCAATAGCGTAGCCGGCTATGGCCATCCCTTCTATGATTAAGTGCGGGTCGCCTTCGAGAATCAGGCGGTCTTTAAAAGTGCCCGGTTCGCCTTCATCGGCATTGCAGATAAGATACTTCTGCTGGCCGGCCGCGGCGCGCGTAAACTCCCATTTTCTGCCCGTCAGAAACCCCGCGCCGCCTCGCCCCCTGAGGCCAGACTGCTTTATCTCGTCAATAACGCGTTCCGGCGTCATTGTATCAAGTGCCGTAGCCAGAGCAGTGTAACCGCCTGCCCGCACATAGTCCTCGATACTTTCGGGGTCAATCATGCCGCAGTTCTTAAGCACGACACGCTTCTGTTTCTGGAAGAAGGGGGTCATCGCTAGCGGCGATACTTCGCCGGTAGGGCCTGTCGGCTGCTGCATTAGGCGGTGCACCAAGCGGCCTTTCAACAGGTGCTCGGCGACAATCTCCGCCACGTCGTTGGTCGTCAATCTCCCGTACATGACGCCCTCAGGGTACACCACTAGCGCGGGGCCTTGTTCGCACAGACCAAGACACCCGGTGTCTACGACCTTAACCTCGCCCTGTAGGCCATGGCGGGCTATCTCCTGCTCGCATGTCTGTTTGATGCTTCTGCATCCCTTAATGGCGCAGTTAGAGCCGCTACAAACGAGTACATGAGCCCGATAGTATTTCACAGCACACCCTCCTAGACGTATTCAGCCAAAATGGCGCTTAGTTTGTCCCGGCTAAGGTTGCCGTGCACGTCCATGTCAATCATGAGCGCCGGTGCTACGCCACACACTCCGAGGCAACTGGCGACTTCGAGCGTGAAGCGTCCGTCCCCGGTGGTCTCTCCCGGCTTGACGCCTAGTGATTCTTCTAGGGCCTTTAAAATGTCCATGGCACCTACCACATAGCAGGGCGCGCTCTCGCAGACGCGGATAATGTGGCGTCCGCGCGGCGTCGTTGCATAGAGCGAATAGAACGTAGCGGTACCCCAAACTTTGGCCTCGGGCACGCCAAACACCTCGGCCACGAGTTTAAGGTCGCTTGGTGCCAAGAAGTGGTCGGGTGAGGCGTTCTGTAGCACGTGCAACGCCTTTAGCAGTCCCCCCGGCTCGTTTACATAGGGCAGGATTGACTGTCTGCGGCTGGTGCTAGTTTGTTGTTCTGTCATCGGCTCTTCCTCTTTTCCCTAAGCATTCGGCAGGCCTAGGTCGCGCACGATTTGGCGCGCACGTTCGGCGTTAACATAGGCATATAGCGTGGTCTGTCCGTCGTGGACAACCTCGACTAAAGGTTCCCGCTCGCACATGCCAAGACACCCCGTTTGCGCGACAGTCGTGTCGCTATGGCCTGTCTGTGCGAGCTCGCTCATAATGGCCAAAAGGACACTGCGCGCACCGGCGGCTATGCCGCATGTGCCCATGGCCACGGTAATCTTGGTCGTGCCGGTACTTCTGGTAACCTGCTTACCTTCGCCCATGCGCTCGCGCATGGCCTTTAGTTCTTGTAGCGATTTCATAGCACACCTCCGGATTTTAAGGTCAGTTCGTGTCTTTTTACGCCGCGGACGCCTAGGTTGTAGAGCTTGCCGCAGAGGTTAAACGCGGAGTCGTGGGTGGCAAGCAAAGTCACCCCCACTTCGCGCGCCTTCTTCAGCACGGCTTGCTCGGGCGCGGCTCCACCTACTAGCACCACTGCCTGCACGTCAAGCAACGAGGCGACGCCTACGACATTGATGTGGCACTGCACTGTAATCCACAGACAGTGGCCCGGGCACGTGGCCATCACGTTGCTTAACAAGTCGGACGCACAGGCGTACTCTACTGTGACGGGGGGCGACTTTAGGGGAGTGAGCACCTTGAGGTCTAGGGCGTCGATAATGGTCTGGCATATACTATCCCTCTCTGCCCATGGCGGGCGGTAGTTTGGTGGCCAAGTCCACCATTTCTAAGGCCAGTCGCTTAACTTTATCCCGCAGCTTAATGACGCAGTCAGTCTCGGTGGCAAGCCCACGTACTATGTCCTCGGCGAGTGCGCGGCAACTTGGCGCACCGCAGGCTCCGCAGTCTAGCTGTGGTAGCCCCTGCAGAAGTTCTTCTAGGTGTTCTAACAGGCGAATAGCGGCAGAAACGTCGCTGTCAAGCGGCAAAATAGGGCGGGGGCGCAGCGGCTGCGTGAATGAGATAAGCGGTGTGATGTGCGCACAATCCTCGGTGGCGACCAAGGGGAGGTGGGGCAGCAGTCGCTCTAAGCGCACCCTAGACACAAAGTAATTGGCTACCGTCAAGGGCCCGCCAAGGCACCCGCCCGGGCAGGCTTGCGCTTCGATAAAGTCAATGCCGTCAACGTGCCCAAGTTCAAGCTCCTCAAACAGGTGCGACACATCGCGCACGCCGTTTGCGGCCAGGGAACGAGTCTTACCCAGGGCAATAGTCTCGCCACCCGGCAGTGCCCAGCCCGCTCCGAAGCGCCCCATGTGGGCAGGCAATGTGTCGTCCGCGGCAGGCAGCACCTTAAGCAAAGCACCATACGCTTCGCTAATGGAGATGGTGCCGTCTACATGAGACGGGTTGCCTTCGGGCTGATGCACCGCAGTCGTCTTGGCCGGGCAGGGTGTGATAAAAAACGCCCCCACTTGCGCGCGCGGGCCCCACTTAGCGTAAGCGCGCTGCTTGGCAAGCTGTGCGGCTAGCTCCATGGGCGTGTCGAGCGGCATAAGTTGGGGCAAGAGCTCGGGGAACTTCACTTGAATTAGGCGCACGATAGCGGGGCAGCTTGACGAAATCCAAGTCCGTTCCGGGTTGTCGCGCAGGAAACTGCGCAGGGCACAGGTGATATAATCTGCCGCTTGGCCAACCTCAAAAACATCGTCAAAGCCTATTAAACGAAGCGCGCTCTGCAGTTGCCTAGCGGTGATATCCTGCCTAAACTGCCCGTAGAGGGAGGGTGCAGGCAAAGCGATGCGGTAAGCGAAGTGCTGCAGTTTTTGCAGCCCGTCGCTGTAGGCGCTCTTGGCGTTGTTTGGGCACACGCGGATGCACTCGCCGCAGTCGATGCAGCGCTCTTCCATAATGACGGCCTTGCCGTCGCGCACGCGAATCGCCTCGGTAGGGCAGAGCTTAATGCAGTTCGTGCAGCCCTTGCAGCGCTCCGCGTCAAGACGTACGGAATGGAAATATGACACCGGCGCACCTCCTCTAATGATAATAATATCACAAATTCGCGATAAAGTATAATCTTAAAATTACGACTTTGCCAAGGACGCGACAAGCTACTGCTCCATCTTTAGTTATTTATTGCACATGACATGAGAAGAATTTCACGAATGGAGACGTGAGGGTTGTCGGCTCCTGGCTCCTAGCTCCTGGTAGAGGGGAGGTGCCCAGTGCCTAGTGCTCAGTGCCTAGTAGAATGGTGTCGTGGCGGTGCTGGGAGTCAGCAGCCAGGAGCGCCCCGTCTATGCTGAGCACTGGGCACTAGGCACTGAGCACTAGACGCGTGGATAACCCTCCCACCAAAAAGATACACTAACCTCTAGGGGGAGGGGAGGTGACCGCCGTTGGCCAGAAAAGCGCGGAATCTGCTTAGAAAGCCGCGCCCTTTGGTTTGCCACGCGCGTAAGGCTATACCGGGGGAGCTTACGGGGAACCTCGACGAGGACTGTGAAACGCTAAAGCGCCTCATCGGCACGGAGGGCGACTTAGAGTGGCGTCTACTTTACTCGCGTGGGCATCACCGCGCGGCGCTCTTCTACTTTGCGAACATGGTGGACGTCACGCTCCTTAGCCAAGGCGTTATCCGCCCTATCCAAAGGTACGAATGCCCACTCGAACCGGCTGTGCTTGCGCAAGCGGTAGTCGAGGTTCCGGGGTACAATATGGCGCGAGCCGCGCTAGAGCTTGCACAAGCTATTGCCGGCGGGCAGGCAGTCCTGGTGTGCGACGGTTACCGCGAGGGTCTAATCCTTGACGCAACAAAAGTTGCCGAGCGCAACATCGAGCGCGCGGCCTCCGAAGACGTTTTAATCGGCCCGCACGACAGCTTTTCCGAATCGCTAGACACCAACTTGGCACTACTCCGCAAGCGCCTCTCTAGTCCTAACTTGAAGCACAAGCTCCTAAACGTGGGACGAGTTTCGTCTACAGGGGTAGCAGTGCTTTATGTCGCCGGCATCGTGAATGACAAGCTTGTGGAAGAAGTTCTGCAACGCATCGAGCGGCTAGATATCGACCACTTATACGCGCGCTCCTTAGGCGACCTTATCTGCGATACGCCGCTAGCCATCTTGCCACTTCTGCGCAATACGGAGCGTCCGCCTAGAGCCGTGGCCGCCCTCCTGGAAGGGCGAGTTATTGTTATTGTTGATGGCGACCCGGGCGCACTTATTATCCCGTCATTTGCGCCGGAAGCGCTGCAGTCGGCAGAGGACTACTATGAGCGCCCGGCGGTGGCCACTTTTCTGCGTGGCGTAAGGCTGCTAGGCACCATCATTGCTGCTTTCCTACCCGGCCTGTGGGTGGCCGCAGTCGGCTTTCACCACGCCATTCTGCCGCCGGCTCTATTTCGCTCCATTCAGGCAGCGCGAGAAGGCGTGCCTCTCCCGACAGTTGTAGAGATGATTGTGCTACTCATTGCCTTTGACATCATCGTCGAGGCGAGCACACGTATGCCTATGCGCGTCGGGCAGGCGCTAGGCATAGTAGGGGGCATTATCCTTGGACAAGCCGCTGTACAAGCCGGGTTTGTCAGTCCGGGCAAAGTTATTATTGTCTCCCTGACCGGTCTGGCTACGTTCACGCAACCTTCGCCGGCGTTGCTTGGTCCGCTACGCGTAATAAAGTACGTAGTCCTGGTCTTTTGTAGTGCCTTAGGCCTTTTTGGCGCAACTTGGAGCATTATCTTGCTGGCGCTGCAGGTCTCGTCCTTTCGCTCCTTTGGGTACCCTTATATGTATCCGCTCTCGCCCTTCGCTTGGCGCGGCGCCCTAGACGTGTTCGTGCGCGCGCCTATGCAGTGGCAGCCACTGCGCCCTACTCTGCAGTCCGAGAATACGCGGCGCATGGGCAAAACTCCAAGTCTGTCTAAGAGGAGGCCTGGCGGCGATGCTTGACGCCCGTCTCAACCCTTTTCACGCCGCTGCGGCCATTCTCTTGGTGACGATTGGGACAGTTTTCTTCCCTGTGGCGGCAGTGGTAGTGCCCTTGGCGGGGGCCGCGGGCTGGCTTTCCGTACTCCTGGCTTTTGCCGTGGCTCTGCCGTGGGTATTTAGCGCGATGTGGTTGGTTGCGCGTGCTCCGGTAGGTGACTTCGGGCAGGCTGTGCATGCTTGGCTAGGCCCCTGGCTCGGGCGGTTGTTTCTCCTATACTTAGGCTTTATCTGGGCCTGGTTGGGCGGTTTGCTCCTAGCCCAGAGCGGCATGGTTACGCAGGCTACAGCTTTGCCTGACACGCCACAAGTAGTACTTAATGTGGCCCTTTTGCTGCTCGTTGTCCTTACTGACCTAAGAGGTGTCGAGGTCTTTATGCGCACGCTCGAGCTTTTGCTGCTCTTTAGCACACCTGTCATTGCCATCTACATTCTTATTGCCCTAAGTGTAGTGCGCGTCGAAAACCTGTTGCCTCTCTTCGCCGAAGCGCCCATACGCATTGCCCACGCGTCGCTGCTCGCCCTGCCGTGGGTCATGGAGGGCATTTTGTTTGCCCTGTTCGCCTGCGTGTACGTTAATACGCGCAAGAACCTGCACTGGTTAGCCGCTCTAGCGATAACAGTGGCCGGTTTGCTGCTTTCCTTGACGGTTGTGCTTACTCTGGGGGTGCTCGGGCGCTCCGTCACCGAAAGCTTCGTCTATCCGACGGTGGAACTGACGCAGGTCATACACATCGGGTTCTTTCTCCAAGGACTAGAGGGGCTTCTCTATCCGATGTGGGCTATCTTCTCGTATGTCAAAGTGACTGCAGCGTTTGTCCTAGTCTCGGAAAGCTTGCGCGGCATCTATGGTGGCTTTAGGCAACCATTTCGGGGCCTCGCGGTGGGGGTGTTGTTTCTTGTCATCTCTGCTCTGCCCGGTAGCTTTACAGAGCTTGTCGCCTCTATTAGCCGGGTGGACAATACCTTCTTCATGTTAATGTACGCTTTCTTGCCCCTCGTCTGTCTGTTTGCCTATCTAAGAGGCAGGAAGGAGGCGAAAATACCTGCGTCGGCTCGCGTTGCTCGTCGCCATTAGTCTGGCCTGCCTTGCACTGACAGGCTGTTGGGATTTACACGAAATCACTGAAGTGGCCCCGGTCACAGGTCTTGGTCTTGACGTCGGCACGCTGCCCGGGACAATTAGGCTGTCCGCACAGATAGTTCCTCCCCAGGCAGTTGGCGCTGACGCAGGCCCAGCCGGTGCGACTAGTTTGCGCGTCTTGAGCGTCGAGGCGGCTACGGTGACCGAGGCTATGCTGCTGCTGTCGGCGCACATTCGGCGGGAACCTTTCCTGATGCACTTAGGCTTCGTGGTATTTGGCGAAGAAATGGCGCGGGCAGGGATTGGGGCAGTGTTAGGGGGGCTCCATGGGAAGATAACGATTCGCGGCTCGGTGCCAGTATTGGTTGCGGCGGGCAGTGCGCAGGAAGTGCTCCGCGCTCGCTCCGGCGTAGGGAGGGCGCCGGGGGCGGACGTCTTAGAATTGTTGGCGAATATGCGGCGCCTCCCATTAGGGCGCGTGGTCACGCTCTACGATGCAGTTAACACGCTTTCGGGGCTTGGGGGAGAGATAGCGCTACCTATCTTGGACCTGGCCCCCTTACGCTTAGAAGCTGCCGACCATCAACCCGCGGATGGCACGGGTCAACAGGGGCAGCAGCTGATGGAGGTGACTATCGGGCGCACCGCGCTGTTTGTGCGCGACAGGTGGGTGCATGACTTAGATGTGTTTCAGACGCAGGCACTTACCTTGCTCTCAGGCGATGTGACACAGGGCGCCCTGTCGATTGCGCACCCTACCGCGCCGGGCGGGGCGATGGCTTTGCAGTTTTTGCGCTTTCGGGCGCAATTGAAGCCCGAGGCATCGCCGCAAGGGCCTGTAGCGCTACAGGTAAAAATAGAGATTGACGCGAGCCTCACCGAGACACGCGCCGGGTACGACTTGCGCCAAGCAGGGCCGCAGCCGATACTTGAGGTTGTGGAGCAATACGTTACAGCCCAAGTAACAGAGCTCTTTGCGCTAATGCAGGAGATAGGGAGCGATAGCCTAGGTGTCGGCAACATGATTTACCGCAACCAACCGCGAACATGGAGTCACCTAGAGCCGCGTTGGAGCGAGCATTACCGGCAAATGACCGTAAGCGTAGATACTAAGGCCCGACTCAAAGATACCAGTATGCTGATGCGGCTGTTTGCAGTGCGCAGGGAGTAAGCTGTGGCCTACATCCAGACAAACCAAATAAACAGCGTGCCTAAGGTTACGGCGGCTACCGTGACGGGGAAGCCGATTCTAAAGAACTCAAAGAAAGATACTTTGTAGCCATGGCGCTTAAGCATGCCCACGGCCACGACGTTCGCCGACGCGCCAATGGGCGTAATATTGCCGCCAAGACTTGTGCTTAGCACGAGGGCAAACAGAAGTGGCAGGGGACTAACCCCCATGCGTTCGGCTAATAGACCGACAACCGGGAGCATGGCAATCGTGTAAGGGATGTTGTCGACAAAGGCGGAGACGGCCACCGAGACTAGCACAATCAGCACGAAGGCGGTAAGTACCGAGTGTCCGGCAAAAGCACTCATGTAGTCCGCAACGGTAGCCACGACGCCTGACACGCTAAGCCCACTTATCAGCACAAATAAGCCGGCGAGCAAAAAGAATGTCTGCCAGTCTAGTTTAGTCAGCTCCATGGCAAACAGCTCCCGGCGGGAGTTCCAGAGGAGGGCTACTACGCCAAATGAGGCCGTAATGAGGCCCGGTAGCGCATCCGGACGCTCGGGGATAAAGGATGATGCTGCGAGCGTAAGTACGAGCAAGACAATAAGTAGTGCCGGCGTCCAAGAAGTGACTTTAGGCGGCGTCTTCTTGCCGACTCTGCCCTCCGCACCGCGAAAGAACAAGAACATAATGGCGCCGGCCGCGATGGCTCCAAGCTGCACGGCGAAGAAAATGCCGGGCCTCCCTTGCATCCAGAAGAAGTCCGCAAAGGTCATGCGCGCGGCTGTCGCCAGCAACATACTAGGCGAGTCGCCAATCATGGTAGCTACGCCTTGCAGGTTTGAGGCGATAGCGACCGCTATGAGCACCGGTACGGGGGAGACCTTAACTCGCTTTGCCGTTTCAAAGGCCAGAGGAGCGGCAATAAAGACCGTGGCTACATTTTCGATAAAGGCGGAAAGAACGCCGGCAAAAGCCACGATGGCTAAGAGGGCAACTGCAGCACTCCCTGCTGCATTTACCATTTTTGCGGCTAGATAAGCCGGGGCTTGCGATAGGACGAATAACTCGGCAAGAATCATCGTGCCAAAGAAGATGCCGAGCACGTTCCAGTTAATGGCCTGCCAAGCGTCATGAGCAGTTATAACCCCGAGCGCGAGGAGCACTAGGCTACCGCCCCATACATAAAAGAGCGCCCGATCGCGGTTTAGAATAAACAAAAGAAATGTAACGGCAAAAACCAGAATAGCTACGAGTTGATCGCTCAAGCTAAAACACCTCCACACCGTTTAACCGCAGACAAAAACCTCTGCCCGCTAAGCGAACAGAGGTCTTGCTTCAAGGTAACCCTTGTGCGCAGCCGGTGCCAAGAATGGCACGTGATGACGACTGACGCAAGTAAGCTACTCCCCTCGTGGTCAGCTCCATAATAGCAGTGCCGGAGGCAATTAGCAAGGGGGAGTGCCCAGTGCCCAGTGCCTAGTGCTCAGTAGAGAGGGGTCGCAGTGCCACGACAGTGGCTTTCCGCTTTCCGCCTTCCGCTGTAAGCCGTATGCCGTATGCTGTACGCCGTAGACTTCAGCGTCCTCTACTGGGCGCTGAGCACTGGGCACTGGGCACTGAGCACCTCCCCTCTACTAGGAGCTAGGAGCCAGCAGCTAGGTGCCCCTACGGCTCACTGCTCAAAGCCGGCGGCTGGCGGCTGGCGCTTGGTGGCCCCTTCGTCCCACAAGCCACAAGCGACAACATGCGCCTCAATTCGGTTGACACCGAGTCACCACTCTAGGATAATAAAGGGCATAGAAGAGGACGAGGCGATTTGATGGCAAGTGCATTGGTAACAGGAAAAACACGTTTGCGCGGCGAAGTAAATGTGAATGGTTCCAAATATGTGGCCTTAGCGGCCATCCCGGCGGCCTTGTTGGCCGACGAACCGGTGACGATAGAGAATGTGCCCGACTTAAGCGACGTACGGGTCTACTGTGAGATTCTTTGCGGCTTAGGTGTGCGGGCTACTTTCGATAACGGCGTTGTGACGGTAGACCCGCGCGGCCTGTCGTACGGCGTGCCAAGGCCGGAACTGATGCGCAAACTGCGCGCTTCATACTATCTGCTTGGCGTCATGCTCGCGCGCTTTAACCGTGCCGAGGGGGCTTTGCCGGGTGGCGACGACATTGGGCCGCGCCCGATTGACCAGCACCTGAAAGGCTTTCGCGCGCTAGGTGCTGACGCACATATAGAGCACGGCGCAGTCAAGCTTTCCGCCCGCAAGCTTTCCGGCAACTCCGTGTACATGGACGTGGCCAGTGTGGGGGCTACTATAAACATTATGCTCGGCGCCGTGCTCACAGAAGGCCAGACGACAATCGTTAACGCCTACCAGGCGCCGTGGATTATCGACCTTTCCAATATGCTTAACGCCATGGGCGCGCGCGTCTTTGGCCCCGGCACGGAAACAATCCGCATCCAAGGGGTAAAGCGATTGCATGGGTGTCGTCACAGCATTATCCCAGACCAGAGCGAAGCAGCTACACTCATGATTGCCGCCGCCCTGACAGGCGGAGACGTCACTCTAAACAACGTTATCCCCATGCACCTTGATGCGGTTATTGCCAAGCTCAGGGAAACGGGTGCTGTTGTCGTGGCAGGAGAGGATGCTGTGCGCGTCATCGGTTCGCTTAGGCCTTCTGCTGTGAACGTAAAGACTCTGCCGTATCCTGGTTTTTTTACCGATTTTCAGGCTCCGATGAGCACTTTGCTAGCTGTTGCTGATGGGACAAGCATTGTTACCGAGACAATTTGGGACGAACGCTTTAAGCACCTAGAAGAACTCACTAAGATGGGCGCACGCGTGCGTATCGAAGGACGCAGCGCGATAATCGAAGGTGTGGAGTGCCTAACAAGCGCGGAGGTAAGAGGTAGTGACCTTAGAGCCAGCGCGTCGTTGGTGCTTGCGGGTATGGTGGCGGAGGGCGAGACATTAGTACATGGCATCGACCACATGGACCGCGGATACGAGAGACTAGACCTTAAGTTGGCTGAGCTTGGGGCACTGGTGAAGCGAGTATAGGCTCCATAGTAATATCCCAATAAATGGGGTGGTAGTGGTGGTGCAAAAGAGGCGTGAGGGGTTCTTTCGCCATGTTCCCCTAGGAGCCATAGCTATTCTTGCGGGGGCGTTGTTGGCCGTCTGGGTTATAGACGCGCCTTCGCTCGGCGTAGACACCGTGGTTGTCATCAGTACGCTAGTGGCTGCGGGGTACTACGGCCTTTCGGGAGCCGCGGTTGTGTTGGCCATGTACGCACTTCCGTCGGCAATTTTGCTTTGGCTAGCCAGAGCCTCGTATCCTGAGTGGGGCTTGCTTGCGGCTAAGCTCACCGCAACGGCAACCGGGGCTTACATAGTGCAGGCCTTAGCACTTACCATCTGGCGGCAGGTACGCACGGCCCACGGCAGGCAGCATATTTTGCGCCGCGAACTGAGGAGCCTACGTCGGGTGATGGAGTCGAGCGTCGGTATAGCCGCAGCCGTTGGTGCCGGTCATGAGGTGTTGGATTCTGCACTGCAACAGCTGATGAAGTTACCTTCTGCCGTGGGTGCGGCCTGGGTTATCGCCGGCGAGAAAGAGGAGCACTGTACCGTCGGCACTTGGCCGATGCAGCTTATGGGGCACTTGCGCGAAGTCGGCAAGACAACACAGGCGACTGCGTCTTACAGTGCGCCATATAACGTACTCACAGTCGGGTTTTCCGCGGATGAAGCAGGTAGCGGGGCCTTAGCAGTCGCTCTGCGCGGTCCTAGGCGTCGTTACCGTACGGCTTTGCGCACGCTTGAGTATGTTGCCAGAAGTGTAACTACGGCCTTAATCAAGAGCCGGGCGCTAGAAGTACAGCGCAAGCAGACGAGCTATCTTAAGCTGCTCAACGAGCTTGGGCGGCGCTTTGCCGCAAATCTGTCACTCGAAGATTTGTTTGACGCCATGTACGCAGAAACAAACCGTGTTATGGATGCAGGTGCATTTTTTGTGGCCCTGTACCATGAAGAGCGCCAAGAGGTTGAGATGCTCTATGCCTACGACGACGGGGAAAGACAGCCTCCGGTCACTTTCGCCATCAACCAAGGCCCAACATCGCGTGCCATTTTGAGTAAAGCCCCTGTTCTGTACAATCAAGACAGCCGCAACATACCCGGAGTGCAGATGTACGGCAACCCCGAGCGGGTTGTACAAAGCGTATTGGTAGTGCCCATCATGCTGCAGGAACAAGTGATTGGCGCGCTATCCGCGCAGAGTTACCAGACCGAAGCGTTTACAGACGAGCACGTGCAGCTCTTGTCCACTATCGCCAACCAAGCGGCCATCGCACTAGACAACGCCCAGCTCTATGAGCGCACGCTGAAGCTCGCTATGACCGACGGCATGACCGGTCTTGCCAATGCACGTTCCCTGCACGAGTCCATCACGCGACTAGTAGCACTAGCAGCAGAGCAGTCAGGCTCTGTGTCCCTAGCGATGATAGACTCCGATAGCCTAAAGCACATCAATGACCGCTTTGGGCATCTCGCGGGTGATGAGCATATCTGTCGCCTCGGCGAAGTTATCCGTGACAGCGTACGTGCTGGCGACATTGTGGCGCGTTACGGTGGAGACGAGTTCGCGGTGTTGCTGCCCAACACTCTGTCGGAAGAAGCCCGGACGATTGCAACGCGCATCCTGCAGGCCATACGAGAACTTGAGTATCGCGTGGGAGTAGCGACCGTTAGAGTTACCGCCAGCGCAGGGATTGCCTCATATCCGCAGGACGCTATTAACGCCGAAGGGCTGCTTCGCGCCGCGGATACCGCCATGTATGCCGCCAAACAGGCAGGTAAGGACAGGGTCTACTGCTACAGCGCCGACACCAGCCACGCGGTAGGAGCGTAGGCGGCTTTGAGCTGTGAGCTTTGAGCTGTGAGCCGTAGGGGCTGCCATCTGCTAGCTCCTGGTATAGGAAAGGTGCTCAGTGCTCAGTGCTCAGTGCCCAGTAGAGGACTCTGCACTCTACGGCGTACAGCATACGGCTTACGGCGTCCAGCCCCTAGCGGAAAGCGGAAAGCAGAAAGACACGGTCGTGTCATTGCGACCACCCTCTACTGAGCACTAGGCACTAGGCACTGGGCACTTCCCCACCAGGAGCCAGGAGCTAGGAGCCAACGACCCCTCACATTTTACTAGTCAACGTAAGGAGGTCCCCCATTGAAGAACGACATTTTTCGCATCGACCAACAAGCTTTTGCCGAGGTTTCCGAGTTTCTTGCCCAGCCTGACAACAGACTCATTAACGCCCTCACGCGGGTAGTGCATAAGTACGGCACGCCGCAGGAAATTAACGCCCGGGCCGAGCAGGCAAAGCTCCTGCCTAACCTGCTGCAGCGACTAGAGAACATGGGCTCCCCCTACCGCGACGACTTAGAGTGGCTGATGCGCGAGCGCGACAAAGGGGCGTTTGTGCCGCTCTCGGCTTACCGCCGCCAGGTCCTTGGCGAAAAAGCCGACCGTATGTACTTTGACGAAGGGCGCGCGGTTACGCTCGAGATTAGCGCGCTGCAGTACTTCCCGTGGCTGATTGCCGAGGCCAAGCAAGCTATCGCGCGGCAAGAGATTATGCCTGGACGCTACATACGCGTGCGCAAGATGAAGGAACAGGAAGCCGACCAAGGCGATACGTTAGCTATCGCCGCCGCCATGCAGATTGTCGGCGCAAGCTATGTGGAAACGCTCGACACCAAAGGCACAGACGGCTCAAACGTGCATTTAGGCGGCCCGAGCACTATTACCGGCTACTTTGGCGGCATCGGTCAGCCAAACGATTACGCCTTAAAGTGGGTCGACGAGTGCCTCTACTATTACACCAATTACGGCATCAGCCAGGTGCTCAATATTAACCCGGGCACCGTTTTTCTGGGCTACATGCTCTACAAGATGGGCATTAACATTACCTTTAAGATTTCTGTGTTTATGGGCAACGACAATCCTTACTCCGTCTTGTGGACGCTGCTTATGGCTCGCCTGATGGCGCGTGAGGACGGCACCACGCCGCTTGCCGGCTTTAATCTAGGCAACTCCGTCAATAACCACACGATTGAAGAGAGCTCCTATGTGCGTAAAGCTTTAGGGCTAGAGGGCAATGTGCGGCTTGAGCACCATATTACCGAGGCCTACAAGAGCATCGTGCGCCAGCCCTATAACCGGCGCGAGGAGCTGCTCGCGCTGGCTATGACCGTGCCGAATGTAGCCGCCAAGCACGAAGGCGGCGACCCTGAAGTCGAGCTTACCCGCGAGCACCCCTCAGATATCCTAGATTACTTCCGCAACAAGTCCGAGGTCGAGGCCTCAGGCGAAATGGCTAAACTCGAACAAAACTACCTCGACAAACACGCCGCCGTCAACGGCACTGCCCGTGCTCTAACCGAGAAAGGTCTGTCCTTTATCGCCGCGCGCAATCTGCACCGCTATTAGGAGGTGAGCTACGTGCCCAAGAAAAAAACCATTCTCGACTTGCACAAGATGAAGAAGAGCGGCGAACAAGCCGCCTGGGTCACGGCCTACGATTTTCCCACAGCGTCTTTTGCCGAGAAAGCAGGCATGGACATGATTCTAGTCGGCGATTCGCTAGGTATGGTGGTGCTCGGCTACCACGGCACCGTCCCGGTGACGATGGAAGACTGCATTCGCCATTGCCAGGCGGTGCGCCGCGGCGCGCCAAACACGTTTGTCATTGGCGACATGCCGTTTATGTCTTACCAAGTTTCGGACGAGGACGCAGTGCGCAACGCCGGACGCTTTTTGAAAGAGGCCGAGGTAGACTGCATTAAGCTCGAGGGCGGCGTGCGCGTCGCCAGCCGCATTAGGGCCATTAACGAGGCCGGTATAGTAGTAATGGGGCATATTGGGCTTACGCCGCAGAGCTCCGGGCAACTTGGCGGGCACAAGGCGCAAGGGCGCGACATTAAAGGCGCGCGCGCCGTGATTGAAGACGCGTTGGCCGTAGAAGCCGCGGGTGCGCTGTGCATCTTAGTTGAGGCGGTGCCCCCGGAAGTAACTGCGTTTTTGGCGCGCTTGCTTAGCATTCCTGTATATTCCATTGGGGCCGGCCGCTGCGACGGGCAGCTCCTGATTAGCGCCGATTTGCTAGGCAAATTCGAAGCCTTTACGCCTAAGTTCGTGAAAAAGTACGCCAATGTCGCCGAGGTCGAGACGAATGCTTTTAAGGCCTATATCGCCGATGTCAAGGCGGGGGCTTTCCCGGGAGAGGAACACGTGTACCGTGTGCTTGACCCTATCGAGGAATTTCAGGCGCTGTTTGCCGAGTATAGCTCTAAATAATATAAAACGCAGGAAGACCGCCTTGCCTTCGCGAAATAAAGCGTTGGAAGGCGGTGTTTCCGGTTGTGAAGATCGCAGTGATTGGCGGGGCTAGCGCGTTTACTCCCGGCATCATAGAAGGGTTGTTGGCGGAGGAGGCAGTCCTCGCCGGGGCCGAGATTTGCCTCATGGATATCGACAGCGAGAACCTAAGCATAATCGCCAAGCTATCGCGCCGCATGGTAGAGGCGCGGGGGGCACAGTACACCATAACCGACACTTTGCTGCTCGACGAGGCGCTGACGGGAGCTAACTACGTCTTGTCACAAGTGCGCATCGGGGGCCTCGCAGCCCGCGCGCTCGATGAACAGATACCGCGGCGACTCGGCTGTATCGGGCAAGAGACTACCGGCCCGGGCGGTTTCTCCTTTGCTTGGCGCTCTATTCCTTATATGCTGGAGCTGACGCGCCGTATGCAGAGCCTCTGTCCTGACGCAAGGCTTATCAATTACACCAATCCCACCGGGCAGGTAGCCCGTGCCGTGCTGGACAGCGGCTTTGACAAAATCACGGCGATCTGCGACGAGCCCTTCGGCATGCAGGTAGTGCTGGGGCAGTTGTTGCGCGTCAACCCGACACAGCTCGTCATAGATAACGTCGGCGTAAACCACTGCGGCGCGTTGACAGCCGCGCGTTACAAGGGGCGCGACGTCTTGCCTTGGTTACGGTCGCTTAGCGGCCCGCTAGCGCATGTCCCCGGTTTCGTGGGGAGAATGGCGCGCCTTTTGCGGCGCTTCGGGGTTCTACCTTCACCCTATCTCTTGTATTACTACTATACCCAGGAGATTTTCCGCGAGCAGCAGAGGCAAAAGCGGACGCGAGCGCAAGACCTGATGCTTAAACTCCCCGTTGTGTACAGTCACTACCGTGAGCAAGCGGAGCAACCCAAGCCGCGCCTGCGCTTGCGGCGTGGTGTCCCGGGGCACGGTGACTTAGCCGTGCAGGTAATCGCCAGCATGGAAGCTAGGCGCAACGACCGCCTTGTGGTAAACGGTCGCAATCAGGGAGTAATTGCGTGGCTGCCGACAGAGGCTATTGTCGAGGTGCCAAGTCACGTAAGTAGCGAGGGAGCGCGATTGTTGCCGGTACCGGGGGAGCTAGACGCGGGCCTAAAGGAGCTAATTGTACGCGTGGAGCGAGCCGAAGCCTTAAATGTTGCGGCGGCCTTAAAAGGCGACCGTCAACTCGCAGTTGAAGCCATGCGCATGCACCCGTTGGTGCCTAACCAACAGATAGCACAGTTACTGGTAGCCGACCTCTTAGAGGCACAGCGGCGTCTATTGCCGCAATTCTGATTGTCACAGGAGGCAACTATGGGGCACTTCGCAGCACTAGAATGGCACCTCCGGCAAGACCCCGGGCAGCGTGGGTTAGCGCAGGAACAGAGGCCGGGAACACTAGCCATTGCGGCCGAGCGACTAAGAAAAGCAGAAGCCGTCGCCATCGCCACAGGGTTCTACATCCCGTCCGCGCAAGCGGTCGAAAGTGACGGACCGCCCGGAGCAGCCTTTTTGGCGCGAGCTCTAGAACGCTTAGGCAAGGCTGTCTATATCCTCGGCGCTGTGAGCGCGCGCGAGGCCATAGCGGTATGCCGCGGCAACCTAGCCTTGCGCTCCCAGTTTGTCGCTTTGCAGCCCGGAAAGGTGCCCAGTGACCTCTGGCAGGACTATCCTTGCCAAGTGTTTGTGGCCTTAGAGTATCCAGGCCAAGGCAGTGACGGGAAGTGCCGCAATATGCGCGGGATAGACATTTCGCAGCATGTGCCGATGCTAGATGCAGCTCTGTCCGCCGCAGAGCGCGCAGGCATCTATACCATTGCCATCGGCGACGGCGGCAATGAACTTGGCTGCGGGAGCGCCGGACGCCGTATTGCCACGGCTGTCAATGGCACATCTATCGCGGCCGCTAGCGACGCGCAGTCTGTCGTCTGTGCGGGGGTGAGCAATTGGGGAGCCTACGCGCTGATTGCCGCGTTGTCAGTCTTGCAGAATGAGAATCTACTGCCTACTGCGGCGGAGGAGCAGGCTCTGCTAACGAGTCTTTGCGAGGCAGGTGTGGTTGACGGCTGCACGGCACGCCGCGAGCCGACCGTAGACGGACTTTCGGCCGACGTGTGCGCCGCCTTCCTGAACGAACTTCACGACCTTACCGCACAGTACCTAGCAACGCAAGCACATGTAGCTGTGGCAAGGGCCAGGCGAGGATGAAGGAAGCAAAAGGAAAGGGACGGAGCTTTTTGCTTCGCTCCTTGCTCCTAGTAGAGGGAGTGCCCAGTGCCCAGTGCCCAGTAGAGCCGTGTCGCAGTGGGACCCTTTCCCCTTTTACCTTGCACCTTTACCTCTGCTGAGCACTAGGCACTAGGCACTGAGCACTGAGCACTAGGCACTGAGCACTGAGCACTTCACCACGTTCACTAAAGGAGGAAACACATGCACATAGCAGAACGCATTCACAACATGCCTAAGTATCTGTTTGCCGAGATTGACCGCCTCAAGTGGGAGGCGCGCGCACGCGGCGTTGACCTAATTAACCTTGGCGTAGGCGACCCCGACGTGCCGACGCCTGACTTTATCGTAGAGGCCTTTGTCGATATCGTGCGCAATAGAACCGCTACGCACCAATACCCCGAATACGACGGGGACCCCGCCTTCCGCCGTAGCGCCGCCACTTGGCTACAGCAGCGGTTTGGCATAAGCGTGCATTCAGACCGCGAGCTAGTAGGGCTTATCGGTTCTAAGGAAGGCATCGCCCACTTTGCTTTGGCGGTAGCGAACCCGGGCGACGTCGTTTTGGTGCCAAACCCGGCTTATCCCGTGTATGAAATGGCGGCGATTTTGGCAAATGCCGAACCCTATCACATGCCGTTGCTGCCGGAGAACAACTTCTTGCCGGACTTTAGCGCCATCCCGCCAGATATCTTGCGGCGTGCGTCTCTCATGTACCTTAACTACCCCAATAATCCCACGGCTGCTACGGCAGAGTTATCTTTCTTTGCCAAGGCGGTAGAGTTCGCAAAACAGCACAATATCGTGATTTGCCACGACAACGCCTACTCGGAAATCACCTTCGACGGGTTTGTGGCCCCAAGCATCCTGGAGGTACCCGGCGCTATGGACTGCTGCATTGAACTAAACTCGCTTTCAAAACCCTTTAACATGACGGGCTGGCGGGTGGCCTTTGCCTACGGGAACGAGAAGCTTATTACCGCGTTACGCAAGGTCAAGACGGCTACCGATAGCGGTCAGTTCACCGCCATACAGTTTGCGGCCATGGAGGGGTTAGCGAACCCTACCGGCACTATCGCGCGCATGCGCAACATCTATGAGGCGCGGCGTGCCTTGGTCATAGACGCGCTCGGCAAGATGGGCCTGCCGTGCCCGGTGCCGCGTGCTTCGCTCTATGTCTGGCTGCCCATACCGGCCGGCTTTGCCTCGTCCCAGGAGTTTGCCATGCAGCTTTTGGCCGAGCAGGGCGTTATCGTTTCACCCGGCATCGGTTTTGGACGCTTTGGCGAGGGCTACTGGCGCATTTCCCTGACCACGCCGGACCCACGCCTCGCCGCCGGCTTAGAGCGTATCGCGGCGTTCCTTAGACGTTAAATTCAACGAAGGAGGATGGAGACTGTGCTTGCGAAAACCCTACTGGAAGATTGCATTACTGCGGCCCTCAGCACCGGGGGCGACTTCGCGGAAGTCTTTGTGGAAGACCGCTTCAGCAACACCTTATCGATGGTCGGAGGGAAAATCGACAGCAGCGTATCCGGTCGCGAATATGGGGTAGGCATCCGCATCTTTCAGGGCACCAACTGCGTCTACGCCTATACAAACGATTACAGCCGCGACAACCTAGTAAAAGTCGCCGTCGATGCGGCACAGGCGTTGCCGGGAGTAAGCGACACCTTGTGCATGAACCTGTTGAAGGGCAGTATCCCTTCGGTTAATCTAATCCGCACACTGCCAGATACTATTGACAAACAGCGCAAAGTAGCCTTGATGACGCGCGCCTATCAGATGGCTAAGGAGTACGACCCGGTTATTTCGCAGGTCTCCGTGCGCTACTTTGACGAAGACCAACATGTGCAAATCGCCAACTCCCGCGGCCTCTTGGTTGAGGATCGCCGCGTGCGCACGCGCACCGGCATTACCGCCATTGCCTCCAAGGGTGCGGAAAAGCAGTCCGGCACATACGCACCGGGAGCACATATGGGATTTGAGTTCTACGACAAGATTGACATCGATACATACGCGCGCGAGGCAGCCCGCATTGCCAGCACGATGATTCATGCCGATTACGCGCCGAGCGGCCGCATGCCGGTAATTATCGACAACGAGTTTGGCGGCGTAATCTTCCACGAGGCTTGCGGGCACAGTCTAGAGGCCACGTCGGTAGCCAAGAAGACCTCTGTGTTTGCCGACAAACTAGGCGAGAAAATTGCCTCAGACGTCGTCAGCGCGGTAGACGACGGCACTATTCCCAATGCCTGGGGCAGCCTTAACGTCGACGACGAGGGGCATCCCACACAGCGCAATCTCTTAATCGAAAACGGGATTCTTAAGGGTTATCTCATTGACATGCTAAACGGGCGCCGCATGCACGCTGCCGCCACCGGCAGTTCCCGCCGCCAGTCCTATAGATTCGCGCCCACTTCGCGTATGACCAATACCTTTATTTTGCCCGGGCCTTACAGCAAGGAAGAGATTATTGCCAACACGGAGTACGGCTTGTTTGCCCGCTATATGGGCGGCGGGTCGGTGAACCCGGCGACAGGCGAGTTTAACTTTGCTGTCAATGAAGCCTACATGGTGCGTAACGGCAAAATCATGGAGCCAGTGCGCGGAGCGAGCTTGATTGGCAAGGGGTCCGAGGTGTTAATGCGCGTTGACATGGTGGCCAATAACTTAGCGTGCGGACAAGGGATGTGCGGCTCGCTGAGTGGCAGTGTTCCTACCGATGTAGGGCAGCCCACCATTCGCGTGTCAGAGATTACCGTAGGCGGAAGAAAGGGGGACAAGTAAGTGGACGTACGCAGTTTCGCACGTGAGCTCTTCGCACAGGGCAGCGCTCTCGGTTTTGGCGATATGGAGGTATATGCGTCATCACGCAATCAGTTCCGCGTGGGCGTATTTAAGACTGAAATTGACAGCTACACGCTGGCAGAATCGCGCGGCCTGATGTTCCGCGGCCTCGTCAACGGCAAGATGGGCTACTCCTTTACCGAGAATTTCGCCGCCGAGGGGATAGAGGCGCTGCTTAAGGACGCTTTGGATAATGCAGACATCATGGACAGCGATGAGGGCGAAGAGATTTTCGCCGGGGCCGCCCCTGCGGAGTATGCGCTAGTTGATGCCTTCAGCGCGCAGTTGACTGAAGTCGTAGCCGGTGAAAAAATCGCTTGGGTTAAAGACGTCGAAAAACAGGCCTACGCGCTAGACAATCGGGTGTTTACCGCACAAGTCTCCGTAGGCGACACTGCCGGGGAAACGCTGATTATGAACTCCCGCGGCTTAGAACTGCGTCACCGCGACAACTTTGCCGCCGGGTACATCTCGGCCGTAGTCAAAGAGGGTCAGGACACCAAGCAATCTTATGCTTTTGTGGCGGCCCGCGATTTCTCGCGCTTTGATGCGGCCAAGGTGGCTAAGGAAGCCGTCGAAGAAGCGCTGTCACTGCTAGGCGCAGCGCCGGTAACCTCCGGCAGCTACCCTGTGGTGCTACGCAAAGACGTGGCGCAGGCCTTTTTGTCTACGTTCGCTTCGTCCTTCTCGGCGGATGCCGCGCAGAAGGGGATGTCTTTGCTCAAAGGCAAGGTAGGGCAGCGGATTATGAGCGATATTGTGACCATTGTGGATGACCCACACCTCGCGGAGCGCCCTAATGCAGCCCCCTTTGACGCCGAAGGCTTCCCGACGCGGAAGAAAGCAGTAGTAGAAGCAGGCATACTTAACACGCTGCTACACAACCAAAAAACAGCCAAGAAAGACGGCTCCGCCTCGACCGGCAACGCGCATAAGGCTGCCTACAACGCGCCTGTCGGCGTCGCGCCGAGCAACTTCTATATCGCACCGGGTCGGCACAGCTTCCAGGAGTTGCTTACACAGATGGGCGAAGGCTTAGTCATCACCAGCATCCAAGGCACCCATGCCGGAGCTAATCCTGTTTCGGGGGACTTCTCGCTTTCGGCCTATGGCTACTTAGTCAGCGGCGGGCAAATTGCGCGTCCCGTCAATCAGATTACAGTCGCGGGCAATTTCTTTGCCATGCTCTCTGACGTGAGAGCGGTTGCCGACGACCTCGACTTTGGCGTAGGGGCCATCGGCGCGCCGTCGCTCTACATAGGGTCATTAGCTGTGTCCGGAACCTAAAAGCACAGATGCGCGCGCCTCTGCTCTGGCTGAACACCAAGTCGCTGACGTATCTCGCACTTCTCACGGTCTTTGTGAGCAACTTCAGCTTCTTCCCGTTTGGCACCGGGTTTAGGTTTAGCCTAGCGGTGAGTGTGTTCTGCTTTTATTTACTTATGGAGGAGCGGCTTAGTCGTCCGGTCGCAGGCCTGACGACAGGCGTAGCCGTCACCGTCTTTCGCGCCGGAGCCGGCTTCTTGTTGGCAGATGTCCCGTTTCTGCACGGCCTAGACCAGCACTATCCGGCCGGAGTCTTCTATCTTCTGCTTGGAGTAGGGCTGGCGCTTTGGCGGCAGGGGCTAAACAGCGGAGGGCTGGATATTGTCTGGGCACTGGCCTTTTTGGATATGGGTGCAAACATCGGGGAGCTGTTGGTGAGAGGCGACTTCGCTAATCGCGACGTGTTACCGATGTTCTATCTCCTAGGCTTAGTGGCCTTGGTTAGGGGAGCCTTAACCGGCCTTGCTTTCACGGCGTGGCGACAGCGCGAGGTCATCATCGGGCAAGAGCAGAAAGAGCGCGAGTTTCGCCGCCTCCTGCTCTTGACCTCGGATGTAACCGGCGAGCTGCTCTATCTTGAAAACACACTAGCGCACGTGGAAACGGTCATGGTGCAAAGCCACCAGTTGTACAAAAAGCTAAGAGCCGCCGGCGTCGAAGACGCTGATGCTGCCTTGGCGGTGGCGCGAGAAATCCACGACGCCAAGAAAGACTTTGCGCGCCTCGCGGCGCGCCTCCGCCATGTCGTGGTTAGGGAAAGCCAAGGCGAGACACTGGCTCTCTCTACGCTCGCGGAAGTAGCGGTAAAAGCAAACCAAGCCCTAGCAGAGGAGCAGGGCAAGGAGGTTGCTGTCCACTATTCCATTGCCGGGCAAGCTGAAGTCGCGGAATACCATCGCATCCTAGCCGTTATCAACAACCTGATGGGCAACGCCATCGAAGCCATAGCCGAGGTAGGTTCGGTGTGGTTAGATGTGCGGGTGTCCGACGCGAGTCTATATATCGCCGTGCGCGACACCGGCAAAGGAATAAGCGCACCAGACCTAGGTGTAGTCTTTGAACCGGGCTACACGACGAAATTTAACCCCGTTACGGGGCAGGCTTCGACAGGCTTAGGTCTGGCCCAAGTCAAAGCGATAGTGGAAAGACAGGGCGGCGAGATTACCGCGCACAGCGAGCCCGGGAAGGGCAGCACGTTTACGGTGAAAATACCGCTGGCGAACTCATCCGAAGGATAGGGGGGGTAGCGTGCAATACCGATTCTTTGTAGTCGACGATGATTTTGCCGTCAGGCGTATGCTCCAGGAGATAATCCAAGACAGCGGGTTAGGCGTGGTAGCGGGCTCGGCTAGTTCCGGGCAAGAAGCACGTCTGGCACTGCTCTCTACCGCCGTAGATGTTGTCTTGGTCGATTTGCTGCTGCCCGATATGGACGGCATCGAGCTGGTGCGTCTCCTGTCCGGCGCCGTCAGCCCTTCCTTTGTGATGATCTCCCAGGTACAGGCTAAGGTAATGGTAGAGGCTGCTTACGAAGCCGGCATCGATTTCTTTATCCACAAACCAATAAATTCGCGCGAAGTGCGCGCCGTCCTGGCCAAAGTGTGCGAAACATTAGCCCTTAAGCGCACGGTAAGTAGTATTTACCGCTCGATGGCCGAGCTTGGGGTTTCGACTTCTCAGCCAAGCGCGGATGTTGCAGATAAGACAAGGCTAAAAATCAGGGCGCTGCTACACGACTTAGGCATTGGGGCAGAATCCGGCGCACGCGACCTAGAAGACGCGGCCCTGTTTATTGCGCGCGCCCGCACACGGGACACCCTTTCCATGAAAGACTTGCTTCTACATATCGCCGGCGATAGCCTCACCGCGCAAAAAGCGGCTGAACAGCGCATGCGGCGAGCCGTGCAGTCGGCTCTGCATCACCTCGCTGCGCTAGGGCTCGAGGATTACGCGCACCCTCGCTTTGAAAACTACGCTGCCACATTCTTTGATTTTGCCGAGGTACGGCGCGAAATGCGTCACGTGGAGCACAGCGCGCCATATGGCGGCAAGATTAGCCTGAAGCGCTTTTTAAATGCTTTGGCGCATGCCGCGGAGCGGTAGGAGCTGCCAGCCGCCAGCCGCCGGCCGCCAGGAGAGGGGAGCGCGTGCTCCGTGCTTCGTGCTTCGTGCTTCGTAGATTAGTGCTCAGTGCCCAATGCCCAGTGGGGCGATCTCGCGGTAGTGCCCGGTACCCCTTTAACCTTGCCACCTTCCAGCCTGCCCCTAAAGCCTAAAGCCTAATGCCTAGCGACTAAAAGCTGAGAGCCCCAGTAGTTCACGATTCACGATTGATGATTCATGATTCCCACTCACCTCACAATCTTTATATACTCCGCATTAGGGTCTTCGGTGCCGTATATTTGTGCGTCTGCCTCTTCGAGCATGCGCACGTAGTCGATAATCTCTTCGGTTAGGATTTCTCCCGGACAGATAAGCGGAATACCGGGAGGGTAAGCCATAAGCATCTCGGCCACGATTTTCCCCTTAGCCTGATCTAAAGGCACGCGCTTAGTCTCGGCATAGAAGGCTTCGCGCGGCAGATAGGCAAGTGCCGGGAGCGGCGGCAGCTCAATGGGCTGCTCGCGCACGTCTTGAACTTGGTATTTGCGCGCAATCTCGCTCAGGGCATGCACGAGGGTGCGCACGGCTTCTTTGCTATCCGCAATCGAGACTACGCATAGGACGTTGTACAGGTCGGAGAGGTCTACTTGAATGTGGAACCCTTGCCGCAGGATGCGCTCCATTTCAAAGCCGGAGATGCCTAAGGCTCTCACGTTTATGCACAGTTTAGTAGGGTCATATTCATAGCAGCCCGGCTGTCCGACCATATCGTTGCCGTACACATAGAGGCCGGGGATGTTATTGTTGATTTCGTAGCGCGCCCAGTTCGCGAGGTTAATGGCGTGTGTAAGCATTTCTTGCCCGCGGAAGAAGACCTGTTTGCGCGCCATATCTAGCGAGGCCAATAGCGGGTAGCTTGGGCTGGTAGTCTGCGTCAAATTCAGGGTCGTCTTCGCATACTGGGCGTCTATCAGGTCGCCCCGCGTGAGTAGCAGGGAGCTCTGGGTCATGGAGCCAAGGAGCTTATGCGTGCTTAGGGCAGCCATGTCCGCCTTAGCTTCCATCGCTGACAGTGGCAGACTGGGATGGAACTTAAGGTGGGCTCCGTGAGCCTCGTCAACTAGCACCGGTATCTCGTAGTCCTCCGCAATCTCCACAATGCGCTCTAGCTCCGGCGCCATGCCGTAGAAGGTCGTGTTAATAACAAATATGGCCTTGGCGTCGGGTTGTTGGCGCAGTGCTTGGCGTACTTCGTCGGCGGTAATGGCCATGGCTACGCCTAGGTAGTTGTCCACGTAGGGCTGGATGTATACAGGCTCAGCCCCGGTTAAAATCATCGCTGAAATCACGGATTTATGGGCATTGCGCGGTACGATAAACTTGTCGCCCGGGCGCAAGGTAGACATCAACATGCAGTGAATGCCTGCGGTCGTGCCGTTGCTGAGAAAATGGGCGTAGTCTGCACCGAAGGCCTCGGCGGCGAGGTCTTGTGCTGCTTTTATCGGCCCATGCGGCTTGTAGATGCTGTCGAGGTCAGGCATGATGGTGAGGTCAATGTTCATGACATTCTTGCCGACAAAGCGCGTAAACTCCGGTAGCCCCTTGCCGTGTTTGTGGCCGGGGACGTGGAAAGAGAGCGTGCCCTCGCGCACGTAGTTGCGCAGCGCGTCAAAGAGTGGTGTGCGGCTCTGTCGGCGCAGAAGTGCCATATGCGCGATGTCTTTTTTAGTGCTCAACCCGAGAGCCTCCTATCGTCCGTCCTAATGCTGCGCTAGGTCGCGTAAAGTGCCTTAAACTGCTTTCCCATGCTTTTGGTAGCGTTTTGCTCAGCTTTGCGCATGATTCTCCCGCTTTACGCATACAACGATATATTAAACCTAAGGAGGGGAATGTTCAAGTGTTGTGGGGATGCACTTTGCACTTGGCACTTAGCACTTCGTGGAGGACGAGGGGTTGATGGAGTGCCCAGTGCTCAGTGCCTAGTGCCCAGTAGGGCGGTGTCGCAGTGGCAAAAAGCTCACAGCTCACCGCTCAAAGCTTCTAACGCCTAACGCCTAAAGCCTAGAGCCTGATCCCGCCCCCTAGTTCATGATTCACGATTCCTGATTCATGATTGCCACGGCGCACCCTCACAGCTCACAGCTCACCGCTCAGCGCTTCCCCAAGCGACAAGCGACAAGCGACAGTCTCCTCGCGCCTTGCGCGGCGCGTTGCACAGCCTTACGCCCTCTGGTATGCTAAGCTTAGAGAAGATGATGGAAAGGGGAGACGAACATGGATTATCGCAGAATCTACGTTCAAGCTATTGTCCTTAACGGCCATCATGTACTTATGGTTAGACCGCCGGGGGGCGTATGGGCACTGCCTGGGGGCGACGTGGAAGAGGGCGAGACGCCTGAGGATGCCGTGCGTCGCACCGTGGCCGAACAGACCGGCGCGGAGGTTAGGGTGACGCGTCATCTTTCGCGCGAAAAGCGCAACGAAAGCTTGCATCGCATGGTGCTGACATTCTTAGCCGAACAGCTCTCCCTGAAGTATGACCCTGCGTCCCGACGCGGTTCTACCGAAGTAGACTGGCGTAGCTTGCGCTCCGAGGAGCTCAAAGAAACCATTTATGAAAAGCACTTGTCGGGTAAAGAGAGGAAGTAGGGGTGCCCAGTGCTCAGTGACCAGTGCTCAGTAGAGCGGTGTCGCGGTAGCACCCGGCTTTCCTTCGGTCAGAGCTCAAAGCTCAGAGCTCAAAGCCCGTCCTTCTAACGCCTAAAGCCTAAAGCCTAAAGTCTCTCCTCAAGCGACAAGCGACAAGCCACAAGCGACCAACAAGCAAGGAGGTCCCACATGCAAGACAACATGCACTTCATTGACGAAATCCTGCAGGAGCTTAAAAGCAGCGGACTCTACAACGACATCAAGGTAATAGAAAGTGCGCAGGGCGCATGGATTGTAATCGGTGGACAAAGGAAACTCAACCTATGCTCCAACAACTACTTAAACCTTGCCAACGACCCGCGGCTACGGCAGGCAGCCATAGAAGCAATAGCTCAGTTTGGCGTCGGCCCGTCGGCAGTGCGCAGCATCGCCGGCACTATGAGCCTGCATGCTGAGCTTGATGCGGAAGTAGCCAAGTTTAAGCGCGTCGAGGCTGCGCTTACGCTGCAATCGGGGTTTATGGCTAACCTCGCGGTCATTCCCGCCTTAGTCGGCAAGGACGACACCATTGTCTCCGACGAGCTAAACCACGCTAGCATTATCGACGGAGCACGCCTAAGCCGCGCCGAAATTAAGGTGTATAAGCACAATGACCCGGATTCGCTTGAAGCGGTACTTAAGGGCATCGGTGCCGGGCGAGTTCTAGTAATTACCGACGGCGTCTTTAGTATGGACGGAGACATAGCCAAACTACCCCAAATCGTGGCCGTCGCCAAACGCTATGGGGCAATGACCATGGTCGACGATGCCCACGGCGAAGGGGTACTCGGCGAGAACGGGCGCGGCATTGTCGACCACTTCCATTTGCATGGGCAGGTTGACGTCGAAGTCGGCACTTTCTCGAAAGCTATCGGCACAATCGGCGGGTTTGCTGCGGGGAGCGCTCGGCTGATCGAGTACCTAAAGCAGCGCGCTCGGCCCTTCCTCTTTAGCTCGGCCCTCACTCCACCTGATGTGGCGGCCACGAAGCAGGCCATCGAAATCCTTACCGCGAGCGGTGAGCCGGTAGAGCGCTTGTGGAGTAATGCGCGCTATTTCAAAGAAGGCATGCGTAACCTAGGCTTTGACATTGGGAGCAGCGAGACGCCCATAACGCCGGTGATGCTAGGTGAGGCCGAGGTCGCAGGCGAAATGAGTCGCCGCCTATTCCAGAGGGGAGTATTTGCCACCAAGATCGGCTTCCCGACCGTCGCTAAGGGTAAAGCGCGCATTCGCGCCATGATTTCGGCCTCACACACAGAAGCTGACCTCGACTACGCACTCGATGCGTTTGCCACTGTAGGCAAGGAGATGCAGGTTATCAGGTGAAAAAGATATACGCCAAAGATTTAACTGTGGGCACACAGGTAAAGAGCCATTTCTTTGTTATCGAAAGAAGGCTTGTCAACTACACTAAGAACGGTGTGCCCACTTGCGGCATGGTTTTGTCCCTTGGCGACCGTACAGGTCGAGTATCTGCGGTAGCTTGGAACGAAGCCCTTGTGGCCGACAACTCCTACCGCAAAGACGACATCGTATGGGTGTCAGGTCGCGTACAAGACTACCGCGGCGACAAGCAGATTTACATCGAGGAAATAGCGCGCGCGAACATTGCAGACGTTGACGCCCTTGACTTTTCTACTCCTCCGCCGCGTCCGCTTGCCGAAATGTGGCGCGAACTAGAGGCGATTATGTCGAACATCAAAACCCCGTGTTTGCGGGATTTATTGTCACGCTATTTTTCGCTGCCTGGCGTGCAGCATGCTTTCCAGCAGGCACCTGCCGGTCGCGACGTACACCACGCCCATGTAGGTGGGCTCCTTATGCATACCTTAGAAGTCATAGCCTATGCCGAGCGCATGGCAGAGGTGCAAGGCGCACGCCTAAACCGCGACCTGCTGCTTACAGGGGCAATCTTTCATGACGCCGCTAAAACCGAGGAATACGAGCCGCGCGCCTTTGGGTTTGAAGTTACAGATAGAGGCAAACTCATCGGCCATGTGGTGCTGGGAGCAGAGCTAATCGGAAGTCTGACAGAGGGCCTGCCCGCCTTCCCGACGGCCCTGCGAGATGAACTAAAGCATCTCGTCCTTAGTCACCACGGCCAGCGGGAATGGGGCTCGCCTGAGGAACCGAAAACCGCTAACGCCGTGGCACTGCACCTAGCCGACTTAACCAGTAGCAGACTAGCTCAGGTCGACAAGATAATTAACGAGACCCTTTCGCTTGGCGAGCGCTGGTCGGCGTGGGACAGGCGCCTTGAGCGAAGCATCCTAGCAGATGTCTGGGAGGGCGATAAGAGTGAAACGTAGCGTATCTCTGGTACTTGTTTTGCTCGTCGCAGCCGTGGCCTGGTTTCTGGCTCGGCCGGGTGGCGGCGACGACCTAAAGACCCGCCAGCCCTTTACGGCGTTTCAGCGC
This sequence comes from Selenomonadales bacterium, assembly GCA_018335585.1. Taxonomy (NCBI): domain Bacteria; kingdom Bacillati; phylum Bacillota; class Negativicutes; order Selenomonadales; species Selenomonadales bacterium. Next base: position 62,619 of record JAGXRZ010000046.1, on the reverse strand, counting down.
GCGATAGCGGAGAGCAGGCCGGTGTTCGTTATGATTACCGCGGACACTTGACGCGCCTGTGTAATAATGTATCCCGCGGTGCGGGAACTTAAGGCCGAGTTTGGCACACAGGTCGCCTTTGTTGTCGCGGATACGACGGAAAGGGAGACGGGGGAGCTCGTTCTGCGCTTCAACGTGCGGACTATCCCTCACTTCGTGATGATTTCCGCAACCGGGCGTGAACAGCAACGCGTCGGGGGTATGTCTAAGGAAACACTGCGGCAGTTTCTGCTGCAGGGGCTTGACCCATGATTGCACTGGAAACGCTACAGAACATACTGGCGGGGCAGCTTGGTTGGGCCTTGCTGGCTGCATTTTCAGTCGGGGTATTAACTAGCCTCTCTCCCTGCATCATTGCGATGATGCCGTTGGTTTTGGGCTATGTAGGCGTCTTTAAGGGCATAAAGACGCGCCGTAGCCTGCTCCTTGTGCTCTGTCTAATCCTCGGGCTGGCCAGCGCCTTTACGGGGCTCGGGGTGGTAGCAGCCCTCCTAGGCGGCATGATTGGCATCACCTCCGACTTTCTGCCGCTCTTGCTAGGCGCAGTGCTGGTTTTGATGGGACTTAGTCTGATGCAGCTCATTCAGCTACCTGTTTCCGCCATTAGTAAGCTTCCTCTGCGCACGGATGGGTTGCTCGGGGCCTACATAGTGGGATTGGTGTTTGGGTTTGCAGCGTCACCCTGCGCGGGGCCAGTACTTGGCGTCATCGTCGGTGTTGCTGCGGCCTCCGGGCGCATCTATACGGGTGGGCTACTGCTGTTTGCGTTTGGGATAGGGCAGGGCGTGCCGCTGCTGCTTGTGGGAAGCGCAGCGGGAGCCCTCCGCGCTTGGCGCGGTCTAAGTCGCTACTGGGACTATGGCGCGTACGTAGCCGGCCTGCTGTTTGTCGGCGTAGGGCTTTATTTGATCTTTAGTAACCTATGAAGATGGGGGCTGCTGGTAGAGAGAGCGTGCTTCGTGCTCCGCAGAGGACGGGCACTTCGCACTTCGCACTTCGCACTTCGTGGAGACAGAGCGTGCTCTCAAAGCTCAAAGCCCGTTCTTCTAACGCCTCAAGCCTCAAGCCTAAAGCCTCTCCCCAAGCCACAAGCGACAAGCCACAAGCGACAATTTCCTGGCGGCTCGCGCCTCACCGCCCACCGCTCACCTGCGTACACTGAGGTAAAGTGCGCGTTGGGGGAGTGCAGGGTGAAAGTTCTATATGTACTGCCGCCGGACGGTTCGACGCTCGAAGTGGACGAGTCACATCCGTCAGTCTTTACGGTGGCCGCACTGCTGTCGCGCCAAGGAATAGAGGTATCGATCCTGTTGCCGGCCGGCATGCAAGCACCGGAGGTGCTCGGAATACGCCTATACCGTTGGCCGCTCGTTTTTTCTGCGGAAGTGCTGCGACAGGTACTTCGGGAAACGCGGCCGACAGCAGTGCACGTTGAGAACTGCCCGTGGCTAGTGCCCGCCTTACGCCAAACCTATCAAGGCTATGTGCTGCTCCACTTGCAGTCGCTGCGGCCCCTTGCCCAAGACGCAATTTCACGCCGTGACCTGCGCCTGTCGCTCTGCTTAGTCGACCAAGTAGTCGTCCATAGCTTCTTCTTAAAGAACCTCTTTATCGGGAGGTTCTATGGCTTGCGCTTGCGCGTGAACGTCGTTTACCCCGGTGTTGATGGGTCGGTCTTCCTTCCCGCACACGGCGATAGAGGACTTATGCGGGAGCGACAAAAGCAGCGCCTGCTCTGGGAAGTGGAGCCGGACGAGAAGGTTCTGTTGTTGGCCCACACAGCGCATGACCCAAAAGGGCTGGAGCTACTGCAAAATTGTCCGCTTGGCACAGAACTGAGCCGCGTTAAGATTTTGGTCGTTGGCAGCACCCCTCTTCAGCCAAAAATCTATCGAGCGGCCGACATGTTCCTTTACCCGACACAAGACCGCGCCGCGGCGGGACACGATTGTCTACCCGCAATGGCCACGGCGCTACCGGTTGTGGCTAGCCTGCGCGGGAGCGTGCCCGAGGTGGTAGGACCGCAAGCCGGACATTTTATTCGCCAATTTGCTGACGCTAAGGCGTGGGCTAACGGGCTGCTCGCGCTAATCTCAAACTCCATGCTACAGAAGACAATGGCACAGGCCGGGTTCTTGCGCAGTCGCGTTTTTACGTGGGAGCGCACAGCGCGAGAGTTTTTGGCGCTTTACTCGCGCGGACATCTTTCTCTTGGTTAAGGGGCTACACTGTGCTAGAATAAGCAAAGAAATAGTCAAGCAATCACCGAGGTAGGGGATTACACATGAGGGAAGTTTTTAAGCTAAGCGTCACACTCGCTCTAATCTGCGCTATTGCGGGAGCAGCCTTAGCGGCCACTCACTCTGTCACTAGCGTCGTCATAGCCGAGCGCAAACAAGCTGAGCTACAACGGGCACTCGGCGATCTTTTGCCTGTCGCCGACAGATTCGAGGAAACAACGCGTGACGGTGTCACCTTCTTTCTAGCCACTAAAGACGGAAAGCCCGTGGGAGCAATAATGCAGAGCGCCGGTAGCGGCTACGCAGGTCCTATCAACCTGTTAGTCGCAGTCGACATGTCCGGAGCGGCGCAGGGCGTGCGCATTACCGGGCACCGCGAGACGCCGGGAATCGGAGACCGGGTAGCGGCCTCGGCGTTTCTGCGTCAGTTCACCGGCAAGACGGCGCGCGACCCACTGGCGGTGGGAGGCGATGTCCAAGCCATCTCCGGCGCGACATTGTCGGTACGTGGCGTAACTGCCGGGGTGAGGAATGCACTGCTCATGTTTGGACAGCACGTCCTAGGCGCAGCGCCGCCTGTTCCGGTCGACAGATTTGTGCGCGACCTCGCGACTATTCCTGACGGCGAGTATCAGGGTGAAGGAAGCGGCTTGTTTGGGCCGGTTAGAGTTTTAGTCACCGTCAAGTCCGGCCGAGTGGAAAGTGTCAGGGTTTTGGCCCATCAAGACACGCCGGAGTATGCTAATCCCGCCTTCGTGGAGCTGGCTAAGGCCGTAATCCGCGAGCAAGACCCAGAAGTTGACGCCGTCTCGGGCGCGACCGGCTCGAGTGAAGGCTTTGTGTCAGCAGTCATCGATGCATTAGAAAAGGCACCTAACAGGTAGGATAGACGCGCGAGAACAGAGTGAGCTATAAGGGCTGCCGTCATGTTGGTGGTAGCTCTTAACTTTGTGGGGGGATTTTTGTGTCGCGGTATACTCGACTATTCGGCTGGACTCTGGCTTTGTTCCTGCTTTGGATGCTGTTTGCGCAAAGTTTTGATGTTCAGTCTGTAATTACCGGTTGGCTGGTGGCGGGGTTAGTAACCTTTGTTAACCGCGACCTGCTGCTTAGTTTCACCAATGACCTGCACATCAGCCGTACAAACCTTTCCGCTTGGCTGACTTATGTTAGGTACTTAATCGTTGACGTCATCAAGGCCTCCGTGCAAGTTGCCGAACTCGCTTTCGCGCGCAAGTTAGACATAAAGCCGCAGTTTGTCACGCACGAGAGCAAGCTCAAGGAGCCGATGATGCGCGTATTCCTGGCGAACAGCATTACCCTGACGCCGGGCACAATCTCGGTCGAAGCGCCGGCGCAAGGAAACTTCGTCGTACATGCCCTGACGGACGGCGCCGCGGCCGGACTTGCCGGCTGGCACATCGAGAATTTGCTGGCAGAGATAGAGAGGCGACATTAATGGAACGAACCGTACTTTTGGTTACGTGTTTAGGGCTCATGTTGCTCACTTTCGCGTCCTTGTATCGCGCAGTTGTGGGCCCGACGCCCGCTGATAGAGTTGTGGCGATTAACGTTATCGGCACAAAAACGGTAGTCGTGCTGATGCTCATTGGCTACATTTTTCATGAAGTCCCGTATTACCTTGACGTCGCCATCGTCTACGCGCTAATAAGCTTCCTTTTAACTATAGGAGTGGCTCGCTACATCGAACGGGGCACCATCGTATGAGAGGTACGAAACTATGATCGCAACCCTTATTGGCACAGCGTTTCTCTTTGCGGGCTTGTTCTTTTTCACGGCCGGCACGGTCGGTCTGCTGCGCTTCCCCGACGCGCTCTCGCGCATGCATGCTACGACAAAATGTGATACCTTGGGTGCCGGACTGGTATTGGTCGGCCTAACATTCTTTGAGGGCGGCAACGTATACCTTGTGCTTAAGGTCATCCTGCTTATTGTCTTTTTGTGGGTTACAACCCCGGCAGCGGCGCATTATATGGCGCGAGCCGTTTACCGCACGCGAAGGGAGGACAAGCATGCTAGCGGCAATTAATGTCCTCTTGTTGGCATTTCTGGTGGTCTGTGCTATAGTCGTGGCGCGCACTAAGGACCTGCTCAGCGCGACGATTATTTTCGGTGCCTACAGCATGGTCATGTCCATTATCTGGCAACAGCTGCATTCGCCTGACGTCGCCATTACTGAAGCCGCCATCGGTGCCGGGGCAACCTCGCTCTTGTTTCTTGCCGCCATCAGCCGCACCGGGAGGCACGAAGAATGAGAAAGACCATAACCGTAATAATTTTGCTTGGCATCGGCGTGCTGCTGACGCTGATGGTTGCGGAGATGCCGCTGTATGGCGACGCGAGCGCTCCCGCTCACCAAGGCATTATGCAGAAGTACCTATCCGATAGTGTGCGCGATACCGGTGCACTTAACACTATCGCCGCGATTATCATCGACTACCGCGCTTACGACACCTTAGGCGAGGCCACCGTCTTGTTTGTGGCGGTCGTAGCTGTAGGGGCCGCGCTCTACGGAGGGTACGAACATGCATGACATGATTCTAGAGATGCTTGGGAGAGTGCTTATCCCAGCCACGCAGCTCTTTGGCGCGTACATTCTTTTTCACGGCCACCTTTCGCCAGGTGGGGGCTTTTCCGGCGGCACCATCATCGGCGCGAGCTTTATCTTCTATAGCCTAGTCTATCGGTTTACGGCCAAGAAGCACCGCCTAAAGCACGAGACATCGCTCCTGTTTGAGGTAGGCGGAGCACTAATCTACGTAGGCGCGGGCCTTGTGGGTATCTTGGTAGGACGACACTTCCTTACCAACCAGGGAGTATTTCCGACCGGGGAACCGGGTCGCCTCTGGAGCAGCGGCATGATCTTGCTGGTGACACTAGGCATCGGAGCAAAGGTCGCCGGCACGGTGTTTACGCTGTTCCAAGAACTGCTGGAAGGGGGCGCAGGACCGGATGGCCATCATTGAGCGACTATGGATGAACATCTACTACTTAACGTCTGTAATGCTCTTTATTATTGGCTTTCATACTATGCTTACTCACAACAACCTGCTTAAAAAAATCATGGGGATGAACATCATGGACACGTCGCTGTTCTTGTTCTTTGTCGCTATTGGCTATATTCGCGGCGGGCAGGCGCCTATTCTCAAAGAAGGCGTCACGCTGTACGTCAACCCCGTACCTTCAGCACTTATTCTTACAGGTATAGTTATTTCCGTAAGTTTCACTGCTTTCGCTTTAGCTCTGGTTGTGCTCCTGCATAAGCAGTATGGCACAATTGACGCAGACAAGATTATCGCCCTAAGGAGTAAACGACATGCCTAGTGTGACACATGCGCCTGTACTTATTGTCGCTGTCTTGCTCCTTGCCGCCTTTGTTACTCCGCTCTTTGGTAAGCGCGAGTCTGCCGTAAATGCGGTCTTCTTGGGCGCAGGCCTGTTGGCCTTTGCCCTAGCCCTACGTATGACGATGCAGGTCTTAGCGCAGGGCACACTCAGGTATCCCGTGGGCGGCTGGCCGGCGCCATATGGAATTGTGGTGTGGGTGGACGTTTTCGCGGCCTTTTCCTCCCTCGTTATTGCCACCGTATCTCTCATTATTTCTTGGTTTGCCGTCTGTGGCCCGCGCGAGGTGCGCAACAACAGTGCATATTTCACTCTCATCCTTCTCCTTACTGCGGCGATGCAGGGCATGGTAATGGCTGGGGACTTGTTTAACCTCTTTGTTTTCATCGAGATTAGCTCGCTCGCGGCTATCGCCATTATCGCCATCAAGGGCACTAAAGAGAGCGTGGAAGCGAGCTTCCGCTACCTAGTCCTAAGCGCCCTAGGTTCCGGAGGACTGCTCTTTTCTATAGCCTTAATCTTTATGATCACCGGACATCTCAATATGGACTACATTCGCGCTACGCTGACCATAACAGCAACACAGTACCCCTTAAATCTACTGACTGCCATAGGCCTAATGGTAGTAGGATTCGGCGTGAAAGCCGCCCTCTTCCCTATGCATGTGTGGCTGCCCGACGCGCATTCTAACGCCCCTACCGCCTCTAGCGCTTTGCTCAGCGGTCTAGTCGTAAAGGTTTACATCATTGCGCTTATGCGGATTGCCTACTTAGCGTTAGGGCTTGAAATCTTTGCGCTGTTGCCGATACGACACCTTTTCTTGGCGCTTTCGACAGGCGCGCTGATGGTAGGCTCGGTTTTTGCCATGGTACAGGATAACGTCAAGCGTTTACTGGCCTTTTCCACGGTAGCGCAAGTGGGATATATCTTCCTAGGGTTTGGCTTGTTCAGTCAGCGCGCTATTGAAGGCGGTGTGCTACACATCCTTAACCACGCCGTAATGAAGTCTCTTTTGTTCTTAACCGCCGGGGTAATAATCCACCAGACCGGAATCAAGAAGCTGTCGCAGTTTAATGGCCTAGGACGCAGGATGCCGCTTACTTTCGCGGCTTTCGCTGTCGGCGCAATGTCCATGGTGGGCATCCCGGGTACGGCTGGGTTCATTTCAAAGCTGTACTTGGCGCTTGGGGCACTTGACGCGGATATGATGATCTTCGCCGTGTTTATCCTCATCAGCAGCCTGCTTAACGCAGCCTACTACTTTCCCATAATCATCTCCGCCTTCTTTGGTAGCGATAGCGAGGTGCAAGTTAAAGAACCGGCTATGAGTGTGTTGGCACCTATCGCCGTGCTGGTGGGCATGGTCTTTTTCTTTGGTTTGTTCCCTTCACTGATGGTTCCTCTGGTACGCCAGACAGCTCATCTCTTCGTGAGATAAATTGGAGGCCAATCTATGCAACCTACCTCATGGTCGTTAACTTTGCCTATACTCGTGCCGCTTTTCCTGGCTATAGTTATCTACGCCGTGGAACGCCGCTCTTGGCAGCTGCGTAACGGCCTTTCTGTATTGGCGGCCCTAGCTTCTTTTCTGCTCGTGGCACAGCACTATCATGTAATTATGGCCGATACAACGTTAATTGCCGAGTTTCCGGAGCTACTGCCTCCGCTTGGCATTTCGTTTCGCTTGGACTATTTAGCGTTTCTGGTGGCGGCGGTAGTTTCCTTTGTCTGGTTGGCAGTCACGATTTACTCTACCGCGTATATGGTCAAGGAGCATGCCAAAAACAGGTACTACCCTTTCTCCGTGCTGACATTAGCGGGCGCTATGGGCGTTGTCCTAAGCGGCGACCTGTTCACGTTCTTCTTGTTCTTTGAAGTGATGTCGCTTTCGGCCTATGTGCTGGTAATCCACGAAGAGACCGCGGAAGCAATGCGCGCGGGCTACAGGTATCTTATTCTCACTATTATCGGCGGACTGGCCTTGCTGTTTGCGATTATGGCCATCTTTCAGGGTGCAGGCACAGTTGCCTTTACTTCCGGCGGCCTGCCGCTTGAGGTAACCGGCCTCACTACCTTGGCCTTCCTTGGCTTTCTCGTCGGTTTTGGCATTAAGGCGGGTATGGTGCCCTTGCATGTGTGGCTGCCGGAAGCGCATCCGGTAGCACCTAGTCCTGCTAGCGCCTTGCTTTCGGGCTTGATGCTTAAGACCGGTGCGTTTGGGCTTATCCGCGTCGTGTACCAGATTTTTGGTCTAGACATGGTGCAACGCACGGGGTGGAACGATCTACTGGTCTGGTTGGCGGCTATAACGGTTTTCCTTGGGTCGGCTGTGGCTATCACCCAAGATGAAATCAAGCGCCGGCTTGCGTACTCAAGCGTCGGGCAGATGGGATATATCCTCCTAGGTATAGGGTTGCTGCAGGAAAGGGCTTTAATTGGAGCGATATTTCATATCTTTGCCCATGCCTTTATGAAGTCGAGCCTGTTCTTAGCGGCAGGGTCTGTAATCTATCGCACTGGCAAGCGCAGGGTATCAGAGTGGGTAGGCATGGGAAGAAGTATGCTCGTCACCATGTCGGTCTTCACGGTAGCCGCTCTCTCGATGGTCGGTGTGCCCCCGCTAGTCGGGTTTGTTTCTAAGTGGGAGTTAGCACTCGGCGCGCTTGATGCAGGCAGCATTGCGTTTGTCATGCTGCTCTTGCTTAGCTCACTAATGAACTTCATTTACTATTTTCCACTTATTCAAAATGCCTTCTTTGGTGAAGGATTAGCGCACGCAGAACAGGCGCGAGCTAAGCGGCCAGAAGTGCCTTGGGCTATGCTCGTGCCTATGGTCGTCCTCGGCCTCGTTATTCTCGTCATCGACCTACTGCCCTATAACATCGCCCTAGAACTCGCCGAGAGAGCGGCAGACGCCCTTTTCTTAGCTAAATAGGGAGGACAGAGATGTGCGTTCGCTAGACCTCTTGCTCCTCGCGCCCATACTGCTGCCCCTCCTTGGTGCAGTTCTGGTCTTTCTTTGCCGCCGAAATCAGCGACTGCGCGACGCGATAACGATTGCCTCTGCTTTGGCGGCAGTGGCTGCTGCCGGAGCAGTCTATGTCCTAAATCCCCCGCACCGCTTAGAGCTCGTCTTCTTCCGCCTTGTCGATTACGGGCTTAGCTTTCGCCCGACAGACCTAGGTACACTTTTTGCCCTACTGTCAGCAGGGCTATGGGCGTTAATCACGGTGTATGCCGTGAGCTATATGCAGAGCAGTCACTCGCAGACGCGCTTTTCGAGCTTCCTCTTGGTGAGCCTCAGCGGTTGCTTGGGTGTGTTTCTGGCCGGAGACTACTTTACGTTGTTCCTGTTCTTTGAAATCATGACTTTCGCCGCTTATCCGCTTGTCATTCACGACGAAGACGACGAAGCTATGCGCGCAGGCGATAGCTATCTCTACATGGGTGTGGCCGGAGGGCTGGTGTTACTGCTTGGCATTCTGCTCTTGGTTTGGACGACAGGTACGGCAGACATTGTGCCGGTGCTTGACATACTGCAGGGTGGAACAATCAGTCCGTATGTGGTAGCGCTAGTGTTTCTCATTGGGTTTGGGGTCAAGGCAGGGTTGGTTCCTCTGCACGTATGGATACCGCACGCCTACCCTGTGGCGCCTGCCCCCGGCACGGCGTTGCTTTCGGGCGTGATGGGCAAGACCGGCTTCTACGGCATCCTGAGCGTTCTTACCGTTACATTGTCATTGCCGGTTCCGGCGAAGGCAACCGCCGCCATCCCACAGCAGATTGGCTTCGTACTTATCTGGGTAGCCCTGCTCACGATTCTTTGCGGCGCGATTATGGCTTTGTTGCAGAGGAACGTCAAGCGCCTCTTGGCCTATTCCAGTATCAGTCAGATGGGCTATGTGATGCTCGCCGTCGGCTGTGCCGCATACTTAGGCGCCAAGGGTGGCCTACCCTACACCGCCGCCGTGTTTCACGCCTTTAATCATGCTGTGTTTAAGGCGGGGCTATTTATGATGATGGGGTCGGTGTACCTGCGCGCCCAGTCACTCGACCTAGGCAAACTTGGGGGCATGGCAAAGGTATTGCCCTTTACGGCTGTTACGACTTTGATTGCCTCCCTAGCCGTCCTTGGAGTCCCCGGTTTTAGCGGGTTTGGCAGCAAGAAACTTATTCAGTACGGCATCGAGAAGGCTGCTTCGTACCACGGCGAAGGGCTCCTGACTTGGGCTGTATGGCTGTTTATACTGGGCTCAGCTTTGACGGCCGCGTACTTCGTTAAGCTCTACTACGGAGTGTTCCTAGGCGCGAACCGAGGGCAAATAACGCAGGGAACCAAGGAAGGCGTAGCTATCCCGGCGGTGCTCGGCCTTACTGCGGCTAGTATCGTGGCGATAGGTTTGTTCCCGGAGCGTTTCATTGGCCTAATGGCCAGGAGTGCGGCGAGCACCGTAGTCGACTTTGGCGTAATGATGCAGCAGCTATCTGGCGTAAAGCTGTGGACTACGAGCTCGTATGTTGCGGTGGCTATTCCTGTAGCCCTTGGGGTACTAATTTTCCTAGCGGCGCGCCACTATCGGTTTGGCGAGGGCGCTGTGCCTTGGTGGCTGTCTGTCGAGGCGGTGTTCTATCGCCCTGTGTATCAAGGTTTCCTTAGGCTTTGCTGTAGCTATGTTACGCGTGTGGAGGGCGGCATCTGCGACCTCTACGACAGGAGCGGCAGTGTGTCCCATAGTGTTCTCCGCCGCGTCAAGAAGTTAGACGACATGCTCGACGAAGGCTATGAGGTGGCGGGCCGCGCGACAAACCTAGTAATAGAGCAAGCGCGCGGGCTCGAGCAGGGGCTTGAGGAGAGCTTCACTCACGTAGGGCATGCGGCGGTGCAAACAACACGACGCATGCGCAATGAGGCGGCTAGCGAAAACGAAACCGGCGAACATCAACCGGTAGTCTGGAACCCACAGAACGTCACGTTGGGGTCACTGGTGGTAGCCGGGGTGATGCTTGGGGTGCTGGTGGTCTTGTATGTAGTTGGAATCAGAGTCCTAAGGTAAGAAAAGCGAGGTGCGTCGTTGACCGCGCTAGACAAGAAGATTTTGCTTGCCATAATTGCCGTAATGCTTATGGCAGGCACCTGGGTCCTTTACCGCCACTTTACGGTGAGGCCCGGCGGGGTGGCGATAATTGCCGTGGATAACCGTGAAGTAGAGCAAGTGCCGCTCCGCCAAGGAGACGCGCTGCGCCGCTTTACGGTGCGCGGGACGCGCGGAGACCTGCTGATTGAAGTAGACGGGGAGTACATTCGTGTCGTGGAGGCAGATTGCCCGGATAAAGTGTGTATCGGCATGGGGAAGAAAAGCCGTCCAGGCGAAGTCATCGTGTGCATGCCAAACCGCGTTATTATCCGCGTGGAAGAAGACACGCGCGATTAGCGCGCGAACAAGGAGGCAAGGCAAGTGTGGGATATCATAGTTAACCCCATCGCCGGGCGTGGCCGCACGCAAAAAGCGCTTCCCCGGTTGGAAAGCGCACTACAGGCAAAGCAAATCCCCTACCGGCTGCATCGCACTAAAGAGCCCGGCCATGCGACGCTGTTGGCGCGCGAACTAGCGCAGACCGGGGCAGTGGTCGTAGGCGCGATGGGGGGAGATGGCACCGCGCATGAGGTGCTCAATGGGCTCATCGGCACGGAAGCGACGCTAGCGGTTATACCTACCGGCACAGGGAACGACCTAGCGCGCGGTTTAAACGTTCCCCTCGAGATTAACGCGGCGGTGCAGGCGTTGTCAGGCGCCCCTACGCGCGCCATTGATTACGGGGTAGACACTGACGCCGCCTTTGGCGTAATCTTAGGCCTTGGCTTTACTACGCAAGTTATGACGCACGTCAACAGGTACAAGGACTTCTTGCGCGGCCCGTTAGCTATTGCTGCGGCGGTCGTCAAAGTCATTCATGAGCTTACTCCCGATGAGATGGCAATTGAATTAGATGGCAAAATTATGCGGCGCAAAACCGTCGCGGTATTTATCATGAACTCCTGTTGGACAGGCGGCGGCATGTATGTAACCCCGCGAGCGAAACTCAATGACGGACTGCTGCATGTATGCCTTGTCAACGAACTAAGCCGCACGGCTTTGCTTGGCTTGTTGCCTAAGGTCTACTCGGGCGGACACGTAGGACACCCCGCGGTAGAGTTTTTTACCTGTAAGACGATAAAGATTTCGGCCGAACGCACCATGACCAAAATGTTTGACGGCACCGTTTATGGTAGCACGCCGGTGGCAGCAAGGGTTGTGCCGGGAGGCATAAAAGTCCTAGCGCCGAGTGGAGGCAGGCTGTTACCTTAAGCTAGGTCGCGCTCGCCGCCGCGCTCTCTCCGGCTAACCTGCCGCTCCCGAAAGCCCAGTGCAGGTTGTAGCCGCCGCATCTGCCGTGCACATCAAGTACCTCCCCGGCTAAAAATAGGCCGGGGTGTTTCTTTGACCTAAAGGAAGGGATATCCACTTCGCAGAGGGGCACGCCGCCCCATGTTGTCTGTGCCTGTTCCCAAGTGTTAAGTCCAAGGATGGGGAACATCCAGTTCCACTGCAGAGCGGCGAGTGCTGTAAGCTCGCTGTTGCGCAGTTTGCGTGACGGCAGGTCAAGTGGTAGAGAGGCCTCCTGCAAGAGGGGCGCAATCAGTTGAGTTGGGAGGTAGCCTTGTAGCGCGTCGTGCATAGACTTGTGGCCGAGGAGTCGCAGGCGGTCGCGCAGATAGCTTTCCAGTGCGGGAAGAGACGCTTGGTCTGCTAGGCACAGGTGCAGTGTGAGTCCGGCGCGGTGTCCGATATGTGCAGTTAAGTCAAAAACGGGTATGCCGGAGATGCCGTAGTCGGTAAAGAGGACTTCTCCCACTTCCTCTTTGGCAAGCTCAGGTATAGACACCCGTGCTTGCAAGCGCAACCCTGACAGCCGCTTAAGGTGGGGGCTAGAAAGCCTAAGGCCTACGAGTGCTGGTGCCGGGGGCAAAATTGTGTGCCCGAACCTAGCGGCAAAGTTGTACCCGTCTCCGCTACAGCCTAGCTGTGGGGCGGCTTTGCCTCCGGTAGCGAGAATAACCGAGCGTGCCGCGAGTCTTTGCCCGTCCTGGGTCACTACTTCTAGGGCGCCGTCGCGCTCGGTCGAGTCGATTGCTGCGACGTGGGCATTCTGGGTAACACCGACCTTAAGGCGTGTCAGCTCATGCAGCAGCACTTCCAGGACGCTCTTCGCCTGCATGGTGCGCGGGTAGAGGCGTCCATCCTCGGGCGTGAGTTCGAGGCCAAGCTTTTGCCAATAGGCGCGGGTATCGCCGACAGTGAGTTTGTCAAGTAGGGGACCAAGTAGCGCCGAGTCCTGGCTTACATAATGCGCGGGGGAAATGTCAGCGTTACTGAGATTGCAGCGGCCGTTGCCGCTGGCCAGGATTTTCTTGCCAAGGTGAGGACGCTTCTCAAGCAGCATAACTTTTGCGCCCGCGCGTGCGGCGGCAATTGCCGCAGGCAAGCCGGCTGCCCCTCCACCTACCACACAGACATCAAACACATACATCACTCCCGCTAAGCATCCTGGTAACTTCGCCGCAGCGCAATCTGTGGTGCCTCGGACGTAGGGTGTAGGAGCACAGTGACATCGCACTGGTATGCCTCTAAGATGGCCTCACGCGTAATAACCTCAGCCGGGGTTCCGGCGCTAAGCACTCGACCGTCAGCGAGAAGCAGCAGGTGGTCGCAAAAAAGTGCCGCTAAGTTAATGTCGTGTAGCACCGCAATTACCGTGTAGCCCTTGGCGACGAGTTCGGCGAGCAGTGTCAGGAGTTCTAGTTGGTACCTGATGTCAAGGTGTGTGGTAGGCTCATCGAGGATTAAAATGTCGGCCGCTTGCGCTAGGGCCATAGCAACCCTTACGCGTTGTCGCTCTCCGCCGCTCAGCGTGCCGAAGCGCCGCGTGGCCAGTGCCTGTAGCCCTGTCTGTGCTAGTGCGGATTCCACCGCGTTGTGGTCAGCCTGAGAAGGGGAGTCTAGTAGCCCTTGGTGTGGGATGCGGCCTAGTTCCACCATTTCCCGCACCGTAAGTTCCGTAAGCTCCGCCTGTTCTTGCGCCACGACAGCGATATGGCGGGCCAATTCACGCTGTGTGAACGCTTGGAGTGGGCGGTCGTAGATGCGGATTGACCCTTCCTGCAGGGGCAGCCACCGGCTGATAAGCTTGACTAGGGTTGACTTGCCCACACCGTTAGCGCCCAGAATCCCCGTAAAAGTGCCTTGACTAAAACTCGCCGAGACTTCACGGAGTACCGGCTGCCCAAAACGATAGGAAACCTTCTCGACACTAATGGCAGGCATTAGGCCACCTCCCGCCGTTGGCGCGACAAGAGCCAGAGGAAAAACGGCCCGCCGCACAAAGCAGTTATAATCCCGACCGGGAGTTCCTGCGGGCGCATAGCAACGCGTGCCAAGAGATCGGCGCAAGTCAGGAAAATTGCCCCGCATAAGGCCGCAGTGGGTAAAAGGCGACGGTAGTGATGCCCGACAAGCATGCGCGCGAAATGCGGTGTCATCAAGCCTACAAAGCCAATCATGCCGCTTACTGATACGGCTGCCGCCGTAAGTAACGCTGCCGTCCCCAAAAGCAAGAGGCGCACACGGCTTACATCTACCCCTAAATGGTGCGCAGTCGCATCACCGAGACTGATGGCGGTGAGGTGGCGGTGGTAGGCGTAGGCGATTGCCAAGCCGACAAGTAAGTAGGGGAGCATCAGGACGAGGTGACTCCAGCCGCGTCCGGCGAACCCTCCCATCAGCCAGAAGAGCAGGGGGTTGATTCGCTCGCGGCTTAGCAGCACTAGGAACGACACCACCGCAGAAAGCGCGCTATTCATCGCGATGCCTGCCAAGAGCAAACCTAAAGTCGATTGGCCGGCCACTCGCCGCGAGATGATGAGCACAGCTAAGAGCGCGAGCATTGCCCCCCCAAACGCCAGCGGAGTTACAGCTCCGAGGCCAAAGAAGGCAAAGTTTAGGCCAAGTAACAGGGCAATCGCCGCGCCAAGGCTTGCGCCCGAGGATACACCAAGCACAAAGGAGTCGGCCAAGCTGTTGTGCAAGAGGCCCTGCATAATGGCACCTGCCGTCGCCAAGGAGGCGCCTACAGCCGCCGCTAGAAGAGCGCGTGGCAATCTCAGTCGCCAGGCTATCACAGCATCTACTGACCAAGTGTTCGCAGGTGCAGTCACTAATTCCTGCAAAGCCGCCAACAGGCGGGTGGGAGCGATGTCGACCGCCCCCACCACGAGGCTTAGGACTATGCTTAGGGCTAAGACGATGCCTAAGAGGGCGTTAGCCGACCACGCGCGCATGGCGGCTAATTTGTTCACCGCCATAGGTCGGGGTGTAACTGGGTGGAGAGAAGCCGCAGCGCTTGCCCGATGCGGGGCCCGGCCCGCAGGATAAGGTTTTCGTCTACCAGGTACACCCGTCCGTCACGCAGGGCAGGGATGCTGCCCCAATCGGCGCGCTGCCTGACTTGCTCTACCGTCTCGGTGGCATGGCCGTAGAACATGACCTGTGGCTGCCTAGACAAAAGCTCCTCCAGCGAGAGCGTCGGCCAGGCAGTCGTTGCGGTCGCCCCTAAGTTCACGCCGCCCGCGCGGGTAATAAGTTCATTGATAAACGTGTTGGGCCCGGCCGTCATGATGGGGTTAGACCATACCTCGTAGTACACTAGCGGCCGCTGTGCCTGTGTTAGTGTTTTGACGCGCTCGTCAACGGCATTGAGCTCCGCCGTGATTTGCCGCTTAAGCTCCGCCGCGCCGCGCGCCTGACCGGTGACCCGCCCGAGGAGGTCGGCGTTATCTAGCACTCCCTGAATGCTTTCGGGATGCAGGACAATTACCGGAATCCCTAGCTCAACTAATTGCTCGCCGACAGTTTTGTGTAGGCTGGCGGCTAAGACGAGGTCGGGTTTGAGGCTAACTATTTTTTCGATGGAAGGGGTGGCAAATGAGCCGACGCGTTCCTTCGTGGCAGCTTGCGGTGGGTAGTCGCAGAGCTCGGACACACCGACGGTTTCTTCTGCTAGGCCTAAGGCAAAGAGCATTTCCGTGTTACTCGGGGCAAGTGAGACAATGCGCTGCGCCGCGCGCTCTAGGCGTACTTCGCGGTCTAGGTCATCCGTTACGACAATGCTCGGCCGCAGTACGTTAAGTACGGCGCAACCGGATAAGGCCACAGCGAGAACGAGTACGAGCGACAATACAGCAATGCGTTTCATGAGTGTATCCTCTCCTTACATGTAGGTTTGATAACAGTCGTCTGTCACCGGTGAGCAATGCTCTCAACTAGACCACAGGTAACCCCCTTGTCGCACAAAGTAAAGCCCTCAACCAACGGTTGAGGGTTCGATGCAAAGCTAAGTACAAGCTTTGACCTAGTCCTTTCGACCGAAGGACGGAGTCTTGGCTCTGGGGCAGGTTTCCTGACTACGGGAGTGACGCGCCTAGTTCCTTCCCATTCGCGCGCGAACAGTGGTTAAGTATAGGCACTACCCGTTACAGTGGCGGGACCGCTCAGGATTCTCACCTGATTCCCTTTTAACCCCTACAGCTAGGGGCACCCCACAGCGTATTTAGTTGATACACTCAGTATACGTCACCGCAAAATCCAAAGCAACTGAGATGAGGCCAATTCCCTCGGATTATGGGGATGCCTGAGATGATAGGCAGGATGGAGAGGCCTTTTAGTGTCACGCGACACTATCATTGGCACGTGATAGTGTTGCCAACAGAGCTATAATCTGGGTAGAATGAATTAACGGCATTTTGGAGGTGGCCTCATGAGGAACGCGGTGCTGCTTTCGGCGATCCTGCTTCTTGCGCTACTGTCGCTAATCACCATTGCCGGGATCGCATTAGTACAGCGAACCGTACCGGCTGTAGATGCGACTGACCAACAGGAAGCTGCTGTTGAAGCGGAGAAGCTAGAATTAGTGGGGGAGCTATTAAAGACCCACTACCATGTTGGCGAGAGAATCCGGGGAAGTGTAACTCTAAACAATATGAACTTCAGTGCTGAACCGTTAACTTTGCGGGGTGTTGATCCGGCTCTGTTCTTTAGGGTTTACGATGAGGAAAACAGAATGGTTGTTTCGCAGAGTCTTAAATTGCGACTGGACGACTGGAATTTTAGGCCGGGCGAGGTTAATCATCAAGAGTCGTGGTTTGGACACTACTCCTTCGCCTTAGACCAGCCGGGCAGATACAGGCTGGTATTCTGGGCTGAGCTTAGACTAGATAAAAACCTTGCTGACCCCCTACGGATCTACGCCGATCCTCTTCGGATTGAGATTATCACCGGCAGAAAGGTGAGCTTTTGGCCGGTTACAGTGCACTCAGCTGCCGCAACCCCAGAAGAGGTCCGGAACTGGGTTAAGAGTTCCCTAAAGTTTGATATGACCGATTTTGCTAATACTAAGGAATTTGATGGCAAGCAATATCTTTTTGTTAGGAGTGGAATTAGTAGTCGAGATGGCCCCGAGCCGTTCGAGCGCGTGGTACGAATAGTTGATGTGCTTGTTATGGCAGAAGAAGTAGTGGTTCGAGCTAGCTTCTCCAAGCCTTCGCCAGCGGAGCAACTATCGCCAGCTGCCCTTTATGATGTGGTTTACATCAAGGCAACGGGACTACCGGTCAGGTTTGTGCCCATCACCCGAGCCGATGAAGAAATTTTTATCGGAACTATTGTCGGAATCCATTTTCTTCCGGATATTGTTGCTCACTCCCGGTCAATAAAGCTCTTTGCGCCGGCCCCGACTGAGGCGGTAGGTCGTAGATTCACCGTATCTGGAGTTGCCAATACCTTTGAAGCTACCATTTTCTATGGGTTGGGTGAGGTTGGTCGCAATTCTTTGGACGGAGGAAGCTTAATGGCCGGACATACTGCTCCTGGTTTTACCAGGAACCCGGTGCTAACGGAGGAGCATCTAGTAGGAGCAACGTATTGGTTGTATTTCACCTTTGACATAGAAGTGCCGACACACGTGGCGGACGGCTCGGAGTTGGTTCTAGCTGTTTATGCGTATTCTCCAGTAGAGGGCGATAACCCGAACACTGTGTCCGTTCCCTTGCGGCTTGACGCTAGGTAGGCTCGTAATGCTCATACTGCTTATACGACATTAGGAGGAGGCGACAATAATAGAAACGTATTCAGCGCGGCGATGGAATGTAAGGCTGTCCCTATTGGGACTAGGGGCCATTTTGGCAGTGCTACTGATTTCCTTCATCGCAGTTAATCGTCTAGGTGTCGGCGCCATGAGAGGTGGGATCGACAGTTCAGTTTCCGCAAAGATCAATGACTTGGTCCGAGCTTGGGAAGGAACTTCTTCCCTTGTGACAGTGACGGGAGGCGGCGACAGATACACTCTCAGATCAGGCCGCATTGCCTTGATGCTGCGCCATACTCAGTCCGGCATAAGTGACGAGGAAGTAGGCAGATTACAGCAAGAGATCCTAGATAAAGCGAAAAAGGAGCTAGGAGAGCCCCCAGAAGTGTTTGCGATAGCATTGGGCACGGCAAGTAGCGGCGCACGCCTAGTTGTCTACGGATTTAAGGTCAGCACTGGTTGGGTGCCAACCGACTACGGCATGCATGCTGGTCTCAACACCAGCAATAGAGAGATGAATATCATCTTTAAGGAAGCGGTGGAGTGGTTCAAACAGCAGATGACTACCCTATATGGCGGGACCCCTTAGCTAGCTAGCGCAAGGGCTGCAGGCCGATGATGCCCTAGCTTTTGGAGCGGCGTTAATTATGCCTCCGGAACCTGGTCACAGGTAAAGTCAATGCAAGACTTTGCCACGATAACACTAAGCCTGCTGTCCATTAAGCGCGAAGAATAGAACTATTGGGGGCGAATAGAATGGCCTTAACTAAGAGATTTGGTGTTCTTTTCATCGTAACAATCGTCGCAGTAGCAGCGCTCGTTGCGGGAGGGTGCCGACAGGCGCCCTCCCAAAAGGGGCTCGCCGTCACAAGGTTAGAGATTTCGGGGTACGGTATAGTGGAAGTACCAGAGGGAGTCGAAGTCCTCCATCGCAACTTGCTCCAGCCAAGCGAAGACATCGCCATCACCTTTACTTTCAACAAAGAGTTAGACCCAAACAACAGCTGTGAAATTTTGTTGTTCAGCGGAGGATCGGCAGTGGTAGCGTATCCTTCTGTGGCAACCCCAAAGCAGAAGTATTTCTACTACCGCATTGAAGGTAAAACACTGTCATTGCATCATGTCGCTGGGAGTAGCTTGCCGAATTTTCTCGTCACCGTGGTCTTGCCGGCTGAACTGCGCGCCGTAGACGGCTCACGCCTGCAGAACGATAATTTCGTTTGGCTCTCTACTAGTTGGCCCTCTCCACAAGCCCTAGTTACACAGGCTGAGGGACTAGACAAACCCCTTCGTCTGCCAGTGTGGGGACGTAACGACGGTCGCGACATCGCCTACTTGTTAGAAGATACCCCGCTTTACCGCACTCCGAGCAGAGCGGGCGAAGCTCTTGGCGAGCTGGGCACGGGAGAGAATGTACGGGTTCTAGCCATGCAAGGCGAATGGGCTGAAGTAATGGTCTACTATCCGAAGCATCTCGCTAAAGACACTGCGCTCGACCGTCTGGCGGGTGGCCTTGATGTGTGGACGTCCGATTTGGTGCGGCGAGTGCAGGGGCATGTACCGCGCAGTGTACTACAGGCCATCCCTCGCCCACGCAACACAAGTTCCTTTGTGACCGTCGACTACTTCTACATAGGGCACGATATTGAAGTCCGCAGGATTGGCGTAACCATGCATATCTTGCCTGCCGGTGGTGTTGGCGCAAGCTTGTTACCTGGAGAGATTTTGACGCAGGAACGGCTAGACCTTTTGGAAGCGGATGCCCTAAAAATCTTTGGCCATTGGACAGCGGGTAGAAGTTGGTTGCAGGCATACAGCAGAGGCGGTGTAGGCGGCTTCCTCTCACTGCACGACCCTTACATTCATCACCCCTTCCATGCATGGACACCCGCCCAGCACAGCCGTTACTTAGCGATACGAAGAGCCTATGTTGACCGTCTTGAGCAGTTTTGGGATGCCTACGCAGTGGCACCCGCATATAGCAGCTGGAAGGAACGCTTCCGCGAGGGTTTTAGACGCGAAGTAAAGATGCAAGACATCTGGGTGGCTTGGAGTGCGGAAGATAAGAACCTGCGCATCGAGACTCTAGCGCGCAAGTTAGCTGACGCGTTCGGGCAAACAACTGCCGAAAAAGCTGCGATACTGGCTCAAATCACGCAAGAGGAGTCCCTGGACGAGAATCAGGGGTGGCAGGAGTTCTTGGCCACTCATGTAAACCTGCAGCGAGACTTTGCGCACGAAATACAGGCGCGCCGACGGGCATTGTTCCGGGAATAGTAGGGCCATCTCCAGTGCGACCCCCAAGCTGCTCTGGCACAGGTAGAATCATTGGCCTTCGGTGCGGAACTTCTTCAGAATACAGGTGCCACGCGCGATGCATATTCCCTCCTAGGCAGGGCGTACGCTCTGCTGCAGGGCAACAAAATGCCAAGGGCTTAAAACCCTTGGCGTTACTAGTTTTTATCGCGTCGTAAGCCCCTTGCGGGTGATAAGGGCATACTACGAGGTGATGTGCGTCATAATGGTACTCCGCGCCGGTGGCGGGGCAGCGTGGGATGCAGCCGCCTCACGCCATGAACCAAAGCGCGACTGTTGGGCCTTCTTTCGTTACCCGAGCAGCCCCTGACATGCGCGGCTTACTCACTCGTTTGACTATTTAAGGGTGCTTTTGTATCATAGTGGCATGATGCGCTGTTTGGGGAGGAAGATAACATAGTGGCTCTTCATCAATCCCAATATGAGGACAAAATCGCAGCCAGAAAGTTAGTTTTGGAAAGGGAATTGGCAAGAATAGTATCGGTTTTGATCAAGGAGTATGACCCGTTAAAGATCGTGCTATTTGGTTCTCTTGCCACCGGCAATATCCATGAATACAGCGACATTGACCTGATAGTCATAAAGAATTCTCAAAAGGGATTTTATGAGAGGTTGAAAGAGGTCGGCTTGCTCGTCATGTCCAGAAGAGGGGCAGATATTTTGGTTTATACGCCGGAAGAGCTTGAGCTTGCAAAGGACAGTTTGTTTTTTCAGGAAGAAATCCTAAAGAAGGGCAAGGTGCTTTATGAAGTACCCGAGCAACTGGTTTGCCTTTGCGGCGGACGACATTACTGTGCGGCAGGGCGTACGCTCTGCTGCAGGGCAAACACAATCAGCAGTAGGTGTGCATCCTACGTATAAGCCTCTCCTTAAGGAGGGGCCTTTTAGTGTCGCGCGACACTATCATTGGCATGTGATACTGTTGCCAATATAACAATAATATGGCATGATGGAATAACTGGATTGGAAGTGTTTTTGTGAAATCCGTAGTACGACCCTCCTCCCCCCCGTAAGCCAAAGAAGTGAGGTTGGCATGGTCGCGAGTCTACGATTATCGGCCGCGTTTCTTAGTCTTATTGTTTCACGAGGAATCTTGAAAGCGGTGGGATACTGCCCCCCCCGTATCAGTCACCGACTGGCCGCTCATACATACGCGCTGCACCCCGGTGCGCCAACCTCATCAATAGCTGCAGTTATCCGAATAGCAGTTTCGGCTATGCGTCACGGCAATCCTCGGTCAACTTACGATTGCTTTGTTGCAGCTGAAAGGAAGGCACTCCTTGCATTTATTACTCCGTCGATTACAGGTCATCACAGGGGATCACGTGCCTCAATGTCTTGATCCCTGGCTTCTGGCTTTTCACTTAGTTGTAACCAGAATGGCGGTTTTGCCAGGTAGGTAGACGTGGGAGAGTGGCACTGTGGTCCTCTTAAAGCAAAAAATAAAGACCATTAAGCGGGCGTTGTTGCTGGGGTGTCGTGCCGCCCCGGGTGAAGTTCGGCTTCTGTTAGTACTTAATCTGCTATTGGGCGTTACCCCCATAATAATACTTTACACAAGCAAAATAGTAATCGACGAAGTAACGCAGTTGGCGGGTAGGCAGGGGCTTTTTGCCCACTTAGGGTCGCTCCTCCCGCAGGCCATACTAGCGTTTGTCGCGTGTATCTTCATTATGGACACTGTGGAGACAGTGCGCGGACTAGAGATTGACAACTTTCGTGACCGCGTCGGCGGGGAGGCCCGCCGACAGCTCTTAGCTAAGGTGGCCGGGTTCGACGACCTTTCTATGTTCGAGAACCCAGAAGCCCTAAATACACTGCAGCTTGCGGAAAAAGGGGCAGACCATCTTTGGCGACTTGTCACTGCCATTGGACGTATGCTCATTGGCCTTTTTGCGTTTGTGCCCGCGTTCCTGCTTACGGCTACCATCGCTTGGTGGGTGCCACCTGTGCTCTTTCTTACCGCGTTGCCTACGGTATTCGTTGTATCAAGGGTTGAGGATTTTAGTTGGGACGTAGAGGAATCACAAGCTGAGAATGTGCGGTATATGAAGCTATACGAGCGCATTCTCCTAACCGAGATTTATGCTAAGGAGGTGCGGCTGTTTAATCTGCCCGCCTTCTTTCTTGGACACTGGAACGTGCGCTTTAGTGCCATGTTCTCGGCTATGAAGGCAGCACGTTCCCGCGGCACATGGATGCTTGTCGCCTGGTCCGTAGTCGGCACGCTTGGAGCAGCTATCCCTTATGTTTTCGTTGTTGACGGAGCGCTTCGCGGCGCGTACACCCTCGGCGATTTGGCTCTGTTCGCGGGCCTAATTTTCCAAGTGCGGCGAAGTCTTGAGCTGATGATCTTTGAGGGCGGGGATCTATATCAGGCAGCGCAAGGTGCTGGCCCTTTATTTGACGTTCTGGACATGGAATCCGCATTAGCTAGAGAGCCCGTCCCGCAGGGTAGCTCAGGATCTCAAGCATATGGCGTTCGCTTTTCGCATGTTTCATTTAGCTATCCTACTAGCGACCGGACTGCTCTAGAAGACATTAATCTGTCCATAAGCCCAGGGGAAACAGTAGTGCTTGTCGGCGAGAATGGCGCCGGGAAGACGACGTTAACCAAGCTGCTGTGTCGCCTCTACGACCCGAACCAAGGTGAGATCACTTGGGATGGCGAGAACATTCGCTCACTTGACATCGGTGAGCTACGCAAACGAATTGCGGTGGTCTGCCAGGACTATGCGCACTTCCCGGTTACAGTGCGCGAAAATATTGGGTTTGGCGACCTATCGCAGATGCACCATGACGCCACGCTACTAGCTGTGGCCGGAGAAGTGGGTCTGGACAGACTGGTGGAAGCACTTCCTGATAGTCTCGACACGCCGCTTGGGACAATACTTGAGGGAGGCACCGATCTTTCTTCCGGACAGTGGCAACGCCTCGCCCTAGCACGCGCGCTGCTTCGCCAGCCCAAAGCTCAACTGATGATCCTAGATGAACCAACGGCAGCTATCGACCCCCAAAGCGAACACGAAGTGCTAGCGACGCTACGCCACTTAGCCCGGGATAAGATGGCCCTGATAGTGACGCACCGCATGCCCCTAGCACGCAGCGCCGATAGGATACTTGTTCTTAAGCATGGCCGCATCGTTGAGCAAGGCTCACACACAGAGCTGATGTCCGCAAGGGGTGTATATTATACGATGTTCACGCGCCAAGCCAGTAGCTATCTGCCGACGTAGGCCGGGAAAGTTTGCTGCAAAGGGGGAGTCAGCCTGTATCGAGTAACAATCCCAATAATTGGGCATTCCATAGCACTGTTTGGTTCGTGGATATTGCTGATTGCAGCCGGGCAAACAGTGTATGCAGAATCACAGTCTGCGGTGCTAATCGGGTTGCTCGCCGTCGCCCGTCTGGTTCCAACCGTGTTCATTGGCCCGGCAGTGGCTCCATACATTCAGCGGGCAAACAGATGGGCGCTGATGGGTTGCCTAGATTTAATCTCTGCACTGTGTATGTTCGCAGTCAGCCTTAGGCCTAATGCGGCCATCCTCTTTGTGGCCGCAGTTTTTCTCTCTGGCGTCAGTGCCATATATAACGTTGCATACCGCAGCGCCATCCCGACGCTAGTGGAAAGTGACCGACTTATAGAAGTAAATGTCCTTAGAACCGCTCTCGGCCATAGTCTGACGGCACTTGGCCCCTTCGTTGCGGCCATGACTCTAAGGACGATAGGGGTTCAATCCTCCATGCTAGTTAATGGATTGACCTTCCTAGTTAGCGCGGGAACTATGGTGTACATAGCGGTGTTCGGGAGAGCAGTAGAGTATGGCGTGACCACTGCGGGCAGTAGCCCCAAGCGGATATCGCTGCGAGAAAGCATTGCCGTGACGTTGCGCCAGCCACAGCTACGTCGGTATTTCACCACCGCACTTCTGTCCGGTCTGGGATATGGGGTATTGCATCATTTGGTTGTGTATGCCAATGACGTACTTCTCGGGGGTGAGGCGGCATACGGGGCACTGCTCTCCGCCCTCGGAACAGGCGGTCTCATGAGCCTCCCCTTGCTACTTTTGCCCGTGAGTCGCATCAAGCCCTTTTTGGGGTATGGCCTAGCGCTAATGCTGGACGCAGTAGCCTTCTTGTTCTTGGGCACATTTGTCATTTCCACCTCGGTGGCATCTGCTGTCCTCTTTCTTTCCGGCGGGAATGACGCGTTAGCATCGATGGCTTCAGAGACGATTATCCAGCAACATGCGGATCCCGGCTCTTCTGCCCAAGCCTTTGCGTTAGATGCGGCTTTGTCACGACTGGCCACTCCCTTAAGCATTCTTGCTGTAGGGGTAATTACGGTTCCGCTCGGGATCAGGGTCGCCTTTTTGGCAAGCGCAGGGCTATTGGCGGCTGCCGCCGTCTCTGCCCTCTTAGTGCGTGAGGTCACGCGATAGTGTTGCCAACAGAGCTATAATCTGGGTAGAATGAGTTTGTGAGTGTGGAAAATGAAGAAGTACCTTTTAGCTATAAGAAAATACATTGCGTTAGA
This sequence comes from Selenomonadales bacterium, assembly GCA_018335585.1. Lineage (NCBI taxonomy): Bacteria > Bacillati > Bacillota > Negativicutes > Selenomonadales > Selenomonadales bacterium. Next base: position 37,944 of record JAGXRZ010000046.1, on the reverse strand, counting down.
GATTGCGCTCGACTTGATCTCTAGCGCCGCACTGGCCTTTATGCCGTACCTCGTCAAGCTGTTGTTTGATTCCGCTGATCAGCTGAGTCTGCGGCTATTAGTTACGCTCGCTGCTCTGTATGCCCTGTGTGTCTTGGTATCTTTGGTGGCCACGTATCTGCACATGCTTGTCAGCTGGAAAGGCGGCGTGGCCTTTGAAGTAGCAATGAAGCGCGACTTCTTCAAGTCCATAGCCAGATACAGGTACCAGAAGTTTGTCTCCAAAGATGTAGGGGAGTACATCTCGATTCAGGCAAGTGAGATAACGCAACTAGAAATGGACTATCTGAACCCTCTGCTAAACATCTTTAAGATGGCCAACTCCATTGTGGTGTTTGGCGCAGTATTGCTTCTCCTGGTGGACCTAAGAATTGGCATCGTCATTATCGCATTGTCCTTTTTCTCAGCCATTTTAGTCCCTACAATTGGTGCCAAGACGATTTCGCATCGCCACAAAGTCTATCTGGATACCCGGGGCGAGTACATGGCCAAGATGAAGGACTTGTTGGAAGGCTTTAAGCTAATCAGGCCTGACACTAGGAGTAGTATCTTCCACGAACACGAGCTAGTTCTAGGTAAAACTGCCGAGCGACGATACCAGTATGGGAAAATCAAGAGCCTGCTTGGCGTAGTGCGAGGATTCTTCTTGTACCTGTTAAATATTGTGTCCTTCTCGTTAGTAGGGTGGTTTCTATTGATTGGGCAAATCACGCTAGGAACCGCCGCAGCTACGTTAGGCTTCATCGAGAGCTTCATCGCGCCGATCCAGTCAATCATCACGGACATGGCAACAATTAGGGGGACAAGAGGCATTAAAGAGAAGGTGCTGGCCATGCTTGATTGGCACCCTGAAAGCGATATGCCCGTCGCTACCGCGTTTAACAAAGCAATTGTATTTCAGGGTGTAACCGTGCGGTACCAGGACTTCAGCCTAGAAAACTTTAGTTTTACGTTCCTTAAAGGTAAAAAGTACGCCATCATCGGGCCTAACGGTTCGGGCAAATCCACCATAGTGCGTGCCTTGATGAAATATGTAGACTTAGACGCCGGCAAGATTTACATTGACGGGAAAGACCTGCAGGCCATAGACGCCACTCCTATAATGTGGTGCGTAGATCAGCACGAGCACATTTTCCTGTCGGACTTCCTCTCAAACATAACCGTGTTTAACACCGTTCCTTATGAAAAAGCACTGCCCGTGTTCTCTCGTCTAATAGGTGACGCCAAACTGAGCTCTATCAGTAAGCAGGAAAACTGCAGATTACTGAGCGGCGGCGAAAAACAGATTATCGGGCTGTTTAGAATGATGCTCGCGGACAAAGACATACTGCTGCTAGATGAACCCCTTTCCGCCATGGACTCGCAGGTAGCTCAGTTAATGAAGCTCTACCTAAGCAACCTAACCGATAAGACCATCATTAAAGTCACTCATGACTTGACCGACCACCTAGACAGCTTCGACGAGGTACTGCTGATCGTCGACGGAAAACTTTGTGCCTCCGGCAGTTGGTCACAGGTAAAGTCAATGCAAGAGCTGCCACGATAACACGAACGAGGAGGGAGCCGCAAGACGAAGGATAAGGCACAGCAATAGCAATGCTCCTAGGCTCCTTAGACGAACTGCGCCTTGGACTAACGCCTTGATGCTGTGAGTTCTTCGAGCAGGGCGCTAAACTCTGGATCAGTTTCGGCCACGACACTTCCTCTTCGTGTGGCCAAGGTTAGATGGCCAGCTTCCTCTCCTGATTCGATCAAGAAAACAAGGTAGCGCTGGTTGATCTCCACACCGGCAGGCAGAAGCAATCCGGTCTTGTCATATTTCTCTTGGCCCTTAAACTCATTGAGAGTTTTAAATTTGACCTCCGCTATCATCTGATTCCTGTTCAGTCTTGCTGAGGTAATCTCAATCAACAAAATGTGATCGGCCATGCTGATGAGAGCTGCCTGACTCGGAGCTTCTTCTATCACGCGGGCATCTCTGTTCCTCTGGAACCTGAAGGAGCGGACGTGATTGGCCGGGGCAAGACTGCGAATGTACTCTCGCAGCCGCGCAAGCGAGTTGTATTGCGGTTCCTGAAATGGGGCAATAAACACACGCTCCTCCGGATTCTCGGAGACCCTAACAAGGCGCTGAACTTGATCCTTCGGGGCGTCTACCCGAAATGTAAACTCAAGGTCGGCTACGTAAAAATCAAAGGGGTACTCGGTGACAGCGAATCTCGAAAGTAACATTAGATAAGTTTCGCCCACTTCGAACAGATGGTTCCCCGCAGACACCTTAATTGTGTTCCCCTCAGTGCGAGAAAGTATTTTCTCTTCTACCCTCACGTCGTAGAAACCAACGCTGGCTCTTTCCGGCGGTGTCGGTAAAATAGTGCCGATGATAATATTCGAGGATAACCAAATCACGTGGTTCTCAAAAGTTGGCTCCACAAGTGGCAAACCGAATACTGCATTTCCCCGTGGGCCGTGGAACGCCGTCAGGGCCAACCTGCGCGTGGGGAAAAACACTGTTACCGCAGAGTAGACTACTACGCTCAGCAAGAGCACGGTCGCGACAACGAGAATCGTTCTTCTCCGTTTTGTCATTACAGTATCTTCCTCCTCTTTCAGTAGTTCTGCCTTAAATGTTCTATGTCCCTAGTAGTCAGCACAGGTCGAATGGAACGCCTGCCGTATTGGTCTAGCGTCGCTATCATTACACTCTTTGGAGTCATAGGCCTTGCTGCCAGCGTCTATAAAGCTGACTGGCGCGTCACAGCCTCGGAGGCAAGGTAGGCTTCCCTAAAACGACATGAGCGCTAGAACGCTTGTTGACTGTTATGAACTGTGTAATGATGTTAAAGAGGAGGTATGCGCGATTGAATGAGATTCGCGTCCTAGAGAACTACTGCAAAAGGCTTTCATTGCTGCTCAAGAACCTATGCTGACAGCGAATGTGTACCCTGTTCAAGGGCCGGGAGCCCGAGTTGGAGGACAAGCCTTCTTAAGGGACTATAGCGTTGAAGTCTGGTGCGGTCATTTGGATCCAACCGACACAGCAACCTTCGCGGGGACTGTCGCGCACGAGTTGGCGCACTTGCATCCTGCATTCCCGCCGACACCTAACGAGCGGTTTATAGGGAAGCCTGAAAGTCGTCAGAATGCCTGCGTATTGAGCTTCTCATGCTTGTATGTGTCCTCGTTATGTGTTACAATACACATAACGAGGGGGTGCGGGCATGGTGGCAATCATTCGTCAGAAAGACGCGCGCTCGGGGATCACCTACGTCTACGAGTCCGTCTCTTACTGGGACAAGGAGAAACAGCAGTCCCGTTCTAAACGTAGATTGCTTGGCAGGTTAAATGCAGAAACCGGGGAGGTTGTGCCGACAGACGGACGAGGAAAAAAGGAACAACCCGCGTCTCCTGCGAGGCGAGGACCCGTGCCAAGCGAAAAGACCACGCGAACCTTCTACGGCGCTACTTACCTCTTAGACGCCGTTGGCGAAAAGCTGGGCATAACCGATGACTTAAAACTATGCTTCCCCCGCACCTATCGGCAGGTTCTGTCCATCGTCTACTACCTAGTCTTAGAGGATCACAATCCTCTGTATCGGTTTGAAAAGTGGGGGCTGTTGCACAGGCATCCCTACGGCAAGACAATTACTTCGCAGAGAAGCAGCGATCTGTTTGCCTCAATTACCGAGGAAGTAAAACAGCAGTTCTTCCGGCTTCAAGGCAAGCGCCGCAGCGAGAAGGAGTACTGGGCTTACGATATCACCTCGTTTTCTAGCTATTCGGGAGCCTTACGCCACGTTCAATACGGCAACAACAAGGAAGGCGACCATCTCCCCCAGTTCAATCTGGCGCTAGTTTTCGGTGAGACGTCTAATCTCCCGTTTTATTACCGGAAGCTAGCTGGCAATATCCCAGACGTGAAAACGGTCAAACATCTCTTAGCCGACCTAGATACGCTCGGATTTACCAAAGCGAAGCTGGTGATGGATCGGGGTTTCTACAGCGAAGACAACCTTAATGCCCTGTTCAAAGAGCATCTCAAGTTTCTTATTGCCGGCAAGATGAGCTTGGCTTGGATCCGCGAAAAACTAGAAGACATTTACACAGACTTCCGCAGCTTTGAAGCTTACAACGATACATACCAGCTCTACTGCCGGACTGTTCAGACCACGTGGCAATACACCCTGAAACGGCCGTATAAAGGGGACACCATAACGGAATCCCGCCGTGTCTACCTACATTACTACTACAACATCGACAAAGCAGCGGAGCAGGAAAAGGCCTTTGACCGAAAGCTGATGGAATTACGTCACGAACTAGAGTCTGAGAAACGCATTCCCGAGCATGAGGGCCAGTACAAGAAATACTTCGATGTGCATACGACGCCAAAGCGCGGCACAAAAGTTGTCGTCAAGGACGAAGCTGCCCGCAAGGCCAAGCGCTACTTCGGCTATTTCGTGCTAATCACCAACGAAACCATGGATGCGCTCACTGCGCTTAAGCTTTATCGCAACAAGGACTTAGTAGAGAAGGCTTTTGGCAATCTCAAAGAGAGACTCAATCTAAGGCGCACCCTTGTCTCTTCAGAACAAAGCCTTGAAGGTAAGCTCTTTGTCGAGTTCGTGGCTTTAATCTACCTCTCCTACATCAAAAAGCGCATGCAGGACACTGGATTGTTCCGACACTATACCCTTCAAAGCGCTTTGGACAAGCTCGACGTAATAGAGTGCTTTGCCGCGCCGGGCCAAGCCCTAAGGGTTGGAGAAATCCTTGAGAAGCAGAAGGAGCTATTTGTTGCTCTTGGTGTAGAACCGCCGACCTCGTTATGAGTTGGCGGGAATCTAGGTTGCATGAGGAGGAAGAGCATGGACGCAATTAGCTGTGGCGGACTGGCGAAGGCGTTCCGGAATACACTCGCAGTAGAGGGAGTGTCCTTCTCTGTCCCCAAGGGGCGAGTGGTAGCGCTCCTTGGCCCTAACGGCGCGGGAAAGACCACCACGCTACGAATGCTAACAACTGTTATCAAGCCGGACGCTGGAACGGCCACGGTGTGCGGTCGGGATATCTTGCGCGAAAGCCTCTCTGTCAGAAAGGCGATTGCGATTGTCTCGCAAAGCACCTGGCTAAACCACTATCTTTCCCTACGGGATAACATACTTACCTACCTCCTCCTGCGCGGCCTCACGTGGACTGAGGCACAGAGGAGGACACAGTGGGCAATCGATGCCTTCGAACTTGGCCAGCACACTGCCAAAAGAAGCGAGGAACTCTCGGGAGGACTTCGCAGGCGCACTATGGTTGCTAGGGCACTGGCATGTTCGGCCCAGTGCTACTTTCTCGATGAACCAAGCATTGGTCTTGATCCAGGGGCCAAGCAAACTTTTTGGAAGCAGCTCTCAGCATTGGTGCGCCATGCAGGGGCAACTACCTTTCTGACGACTCATTCGATGGATGAGGTTGAGGCACTGTGTGACGACGTGATTTTAATTGACCAAGGAAAAGTAATCACCTCGGGGAGCGTCCAAGAACTAGTCGAAAGCTTAGGGACGACGGAAGTAGAGTTTAAACTCACCGCAGAGTTGGAACGCGTTCCTGACTTTGGGCCGACTGCGAAAAGAGTGACTCTCAATGGACACACGCTGTCCGTAGCGTTTGCGCACGGAAAAGAAGCGATTCCAAGGGCGCTGTTTAGGCTGCTAGATTATGGGGTTCAGGTCTGTTCCATGCGCGTGGTACCTCCGCGGTTTGAGGACGTCTATTTGACACTAGTTAAAGCGCAGGATAGGAGGCGCGGCGGCAATGTCAGTGGTGAGTAAGGCGATGATCGGGCTAGCTTATCGGCAATGGCGTCTGATGCTTAGTTCCCCGCAGAACCTGATGCTGCCAATACTCGAACCGACGCTGTATCTACTCATCTTCGGGCAAATCATGACTACGATCATACCGTCCGTGCAATATGCTGGGCGGCACTGGGACTACCTGTCTTTCGTGCTCCCGGGAATACTAGCGATGGCAGCATGGCAGCGCGGTGTCCATGCGGGAACACCAATCTACGTCGACAAAGTGACAGGGGAACTGGAAAGTCTGTTTGGCTTGCCTATCCCTCGCGGGTTAATACTGGTCGCCAACGCTGTCTCCATGTGCTTTCAGACGATCGTATACAGTGGAACAATCTTGGCTATTGCTCATGTCATGGGGCTCTCGATATTGATCACGCCGTACCGAGTCTGCTTGGGACTTGCAGTGATCATCGTCTTTACCGTACTCATCAGCATGACATTTTCCGCATTGTGTACATTAATTGTGAGCCAGGAGACTTTTAATGTTATAAGCAATTTGGTCATTCTTCCCATTGTGTTCACCTCATCCGTGTTCTACCCACTCGCAGCGGCTCCATTCTGGATCCGAGTGATTGCGTCCGTGAACCCCGTCAATGCTGCGGCAGGCCTTCTGCGAACTATCTTTCTCCAAGATCCTTTCACGCTCTCGGCTATCCTCATGCCCTTGGTCGTAAGCCTTGCTGTGACAGCACTGGTCTCCATAATCAGTATGGCCATCTTCGCGCGAGCACTTCGGTAGGCGCGATTATGCGGGAGCTGAAACACCTCAAAACACATTTGCAGCTCGTTAGCCAACTCGCGGACTGTCGTTTAGACCAAGGCGATCCTTCAATGCCTCTTGGAGAACTAGCGAAAAGTTTACGCCAGCCTTTTCGGCACGTTCATTGAGCCAACTAGGCAGGGTGCAATTCTTGCGGACGGTTCGGTTGTCATGGGTGCGACGGTATTCGTCAGTGTCAACATCGATCAGTGTCTTAATTTCATTTGGCTCTGCAGTAATGCTGTCCAAACAGCTGGGACTGGGGATAGACCGACCTGCATCTTGTTCATAGCAGATCCACATGCCGATAGCATCACGAGCCATGTACATAGCTTCGGCTAAATTATCACCTTGGGTATCAATGTTCAAGTCAGGAACAGATACCGCATAGCCGCCTTTTTGTGTGGGGGTTAAGACGATAGGATAAACTTGCTGCACCGTGAGTCTCCCCTTTCTATTTAGGCTTCAGCCCAGCGCGTCTAAGGATCTTCGCCGCCGTAATTTCATTAATTTCGAGGTGTCGCGGTATAGGTTCAGACCGTTTGCCATTGGTATATATCGTGTGATCCGAGCCCTCTCTAGCCTTCCACCAACCGTTGGCGGTTAGTATCCTAATGAGATCGCGCCGCTTCATCTCCTCACCTCACAATCAAATAATACGCATTTTATGCGCATACGTCAAGTTCCAGACTTGCCATCCCACCTTCAGAATGAGGCTGTGTTTCCAAAGAGAGCTGGGTTAGATGGCCCTGCAGCGAGACTTTGCGCACGAAATACAGGCGCGACGACGGGCATTGTTCCGGGAATAGTAGGGGCATCTCCAGCAGAAGTGCAGGGAAAGCGCCCTTTGACGGCGAAGAGAACCGGGGCGAAGACGGCACAACGAGGTGAGGCAATGATTGGTTTACGTATTCGGGAAGCTCGGCAGGCGCGCGGCATGACTCAGGCCACCTTGGCCAAGGGCATTTCGTCCCGCACCTATATTCCGCTATAGAACTCGGCAGAGTAAAGCCATCAGCCGAAAACCTGAGACAAATAGCAGAGAGACTAGGAGAACCCCTGTCCCACTTCCTGCCCGATTCTATAGACGAGGCTAGACAAAGGGTGGAAACTACTCTCAATCAAGCTAAAGGGTTGCTGGCTACAGGCAAGGTCGCGGAGGCACGAGAACTCCTGTCTATGGTTACGAGTTCATGCACCGAGGATATGCCGACGGAGATTAGGGCGCTCAGAAGACAACGAAACCGAGACGAATCTGCGTGCCTTGTTAGGGGAATGTAGCTGCAAAGTTCGTCAGGGCGAGTGGCGAGCCGCGCTCAACCTCTCGCGCAAAGCCGTAGCGTTGGCGGAAAAACACAACTTTTTCGAGATGCAGGCCGAAGCGCTAATCGCCGCGATGGCTTGTAGCGTGTGCATGGGTGAATATGAAAAAGCTAAACAGATGCTAGCACAAGTCTCTTCTCTTGCAGGATTGCCCATTAGCACTAAATGCAAGGCCTATCGCGAAATGCTGCTGGTCACGAAGGAAGTGCTTCCGCTAGAGGACACTGCGTGTCTTGAGTCCACGCTAGGCGACCTGTTACAGTCAGATGGTGCCCGCCTGGAGACATGGGATGTACTCAAAAGCCAATGGGCGCTAGAGAAGTGCCGCCTCCTGCGCGACCCCCAAGCTGCTCTGGCACAGGTAGAATCGTTTGCTAGGGAATTTTGTAATCTTGAACGCCTTAAGGATGCCTCTGATGTATTGGCCTTCGGTGCGGAACTTCTTCAGAATACAGGTGCCACGCGCGATGCATATTCCCTCCTAGGCAGGGCGTACGCTCTGCTGCAGGGCAACAAAACGCCAAGGGCTAAAAACCCTTGGCGTTCCTACTTGTTATCGCGCCATAATCCCCTTACGGGTGATAAGGGCATACTACGAGGTGATGCGCGTCATAATGGTACTCCGCGCCGGTGGCGGGGCAGCGTGGGATGCGGTCGAGAAAGCGCGGAAACAAGTCAGCCGGTGTCGCGGGGTAATGCCCGTACACAATGGCAAAGTACTCGGTTGCATTCTGCACAATGTTCTGGTTAAATCTACATGCGGCCGCTTCCCACGCCGCTCGCTCCATCAGGCCGGCGCCCACGTCGCCGGTACCCGCAGCCGCGGGCAGTATACGCAGCACCACGAGGGCCGAAATGACGGCGATTATGCTGACTACGATTAACAGCTCAACTAGCGTATAGCCTTTAGCGCATGACTTAATGGCAGACCCTCCCTGTGACTTCACTTAGCAAGAGTCTGTCCAGATTGCAGTAACTTTAGACCGGAATGGGGTGTTCCTGTGATTGAAGAGCTACGGCAGCTTGTCCGCCGGCAGGACATTTACGTCGTCGGCGGGGCAGTGCGCGACCTCTGCTTAGGGCGCGCGCAAATAAGCCCCGATATCGACCTGTTGCTACCTGCCCACGACTTTCAGGGTCTGCTAGCCGAGGTTGCAGAAGTCTTCGGTTGTTCGCCCTTTCCGCTGAGCGGAGAACGAGGCTTTTTCAGGTTTGTCGTTGGGGAGGAAACTTGCGACCTTTCGCCCCTTACCGGCGAGCTTACGGCGAACCTAGCCCAGCGCGACTTTACCGTAAACTCCATGGCCCTTTCGCTTGACGACTACCTCGAGCGTCGCCTAAACAAAATACATGACCCCCACGGCGGCAGAGCGCATCTTAAGCAGAAGCTGTTATGCACTACACACCCGCTGGCCCTGCAAAACGACGCTGTGCGTATCCTGCGGGCGGCGCGCTTGATGGCCGAATACGATTTTTCGCCTGGCGCTCTCCTCTCACAACAAGCGGTAGAGGCAAGTCACTTGTTAACGGAGTGTGCGGGGGAGCGCATCTGGCCCGAGTTAGCGCGCGTACTTAATGCCCCTTCCGCCCCGCAGGTGCTAGATTGGCTAGATGTCTGCCGCGTGTGGGACACGCTCTTACCGGAGCTCACCCGCGAAAAGGGCGTTACACAGAACCGTTACCATAGCCACTGCGTGTACGAGCATTCCCGGCAGGTGTTTCGGTTCTACGTGCAAATCTGGCACTCGCCGGATTTCCTCCCCCCAAAGCTCACTCCTGCAGTACAAGCCGAGCTCTCCAAGCTCGATTTGCACCAACAGGCTGTATGTAAGCTAGGTGCACTTCTGCATGACATGGGAAAGCCGTCGACGCGCGCTGTGCGCGAGGACGGCAGGGTTACGTTTTATCGCCACGAACAGGTGGGGCAGGAGATGGTTTCTGCTGTTTCGCGGCGGCTTAAGTTGTCGCAAGCCGAACACAAGGCCTTGTCTCGCTTTGTGCGTTGGCATATGTACTTAGGACAGCTCGCGCGGCTGCCGCGCCTCCATAACGGGCATATCTATCGCATAGCCCGGCGCTACGGCGAGCAGAGCGTGCCGCTGGCGCTGTTTGCGCTGGCAGATTTCCGGGGGAAAGGCGGCGAAGCGCAAACAGAAGAAGACTATAGCCAAATCGTGCGCACGACCGAGGCCTTTTTGGAGGCTTGGTTGTTTAAGAAAGCGGAGATTATAAGCCCGCCGCTCCCTATTACGGCGCCCGAGCTAATGCAGGAGCTTAAACTGCCGCCCGGCAAGTGGCTAGGTGAAACGCTCGACCACCTCAGCGAGCAGGCCGCCATGGGTAAACTTGTCAGTCGCGAACAGGCGGTGTCGCTAGCGCGCGAGTTCTGCAAGCAGAGGTAGAGCAAGCGTCATTTTACCTGTGCGTGTCCTTTGTAGATAAGGCCGCGGCTGCCGTCAAGTGTGACGACTTGCCCGTCTTTTAGAATCTCTGTCGCGCCGGTGACGCCGATGATGGTAGATTTGTTTAAATTGAGCCCGACAATAGCCGCGTGTGAAGTTAAGCCGCCTTCTTCTGCGACAATGCCTGACGCTTTAGGCAGTACATCCATGAACTCGCGGTCGGTTGCTGTGGTAACGAGGATATCCCCCTCCTTTAGCTTGGCTGTCGCCTCTGTTGCATTCTTAGCTACGCAGACTTTGCCTTCGGCGTTCTGCGCGCCAATCCCGGTGCCGCGGGCCAAAACATCCCCGACGACATGGACTTTAATTAAATTCGTCGTGCCCGGTACGCCCACGGGAACGCCGGCGGTAATAACTACTAAATCGCCATTTTTAATTAGGCTAGCCTGCAGAGAACGCTTGACTGCCTCGTCCATCATTTCGTCTGTGGTGGCGATGGTCTCACCTAAAACCGGGTACACTCCCCAGAGAAGATTTAAGCGCCGCGCCGTTACCTCTTTGGTGGTGACCGCAATAATCGGGGCCTTGGGTCGGTACTTGGCCACCATTCTCGCCGTCCAACCGGACTGCGTAGAGGTGATAATGGCCGCTGCCTCTAGTTGAGACGCGGCTTGCACCGTGGCGTGACTGATGGCGTCGGTGACTGTTGCTACAGCTTGGTAGCCATTGCTTTGCTCCGGCTTATAGGCGAGCGCTTGTTCAGTACGTGTAGCGATGCGTGCCATAGTCATGACCGATTCTAAGGGGTATTTGCCGCTGGCAGTCTCGCCTGAGAGCATAATGGCGTCGGTGCCGTCAAAGACAGCGTTAGCGACGTCGCTCGCCTCGGCCCGCGTGGGGCGCGGGTTGCGAATCATGGAGTCCAGCATTTGCGTAGCCGTGATGACGGGCTTGCCGGCGGCGTTGCCTTTGTGAATCATTTGCTTTTGAATGAGGGGGACTTCCTCCGCAGGAAACTCCACGCCCATATCGCCTCGCGCCACCATTAACCCATCCGCGACCTTTAGGATGGCGTCTAGGTTGTCTACGCCTTCTTTGTTTTCGATTTTAGCGATAATGGGAATGCTGCCGCCGCATGACTCCAAGAACTTGCGTACAGCCAAAACGTCGGTCGGAGTGCGCATAAATGAAGCCGCGATTAGGTCTACTCCGTTTGTGACGCCAAAGCGCAGGTCTGCTTCATCCTGTGGTGAAAGCGCCGGCAAATTGATGCGCTTGCCGGGGACATTGAGCCCCTTGCGGTTGCTTAGCGGGCCGCCCACAACCACGCGGCAGCGCACGTCGCTTTCGGTAACACTCTCGACTTTAAGCTCTAGCAAGCCGTCATCGAGCAGCAGGCGGTCTCCCGGGCGCACGTCTTTTGGTAGCCCGGGGTAAGTAACGCTCACTTGCTCGCTAGCCCCGGCGACAGGCTTAGTGGTCAGCGTAAACAAGTCCCCCGCCGCGAGCGTGATAGGTCCGTCAGCGAACGTGCCGATGCGGATTTCCGGCCCCTTCGTGTCGAGCATAATCGCGACGTGCTTACCTTCAAGCCTTGCGGCTTCGCGGATGGCCCCGAGCCTTACTAAATGCTCTTCATGTGTGCCGTGCGAGAAGTTAAGCCGTGCTACGTCCATGCCGGCGCGAATTAGGCTCCGTAACATTTCTGTGCCTGAGCTAGCGGGCCCGATAGTGCAGACGATTTTGGTCTTACGCATTTGCAGACTTCCTTTCACTTGTTTTTGGGACAGGCACATCGATGACCGTGCCGGCAAGCTCGCTGTGGGCAGTTAGTACCCTAAAGAGCTCAAAACACAGTTCTACCGCAGGGCCAAGGCTGACAGAGAGCAACACTGTGCCTACGCCTACCGGTCCGCCCAGTAGCCAGCCTAAAGCCAAAACAGTCAGTTCCATACCGGTGCGTATGGCGCGGACCGGCCACGTTGTGCGCCTGATGAGGGCTAACATCAGGCTGTCGCGCGGTCCCGCTCCGAGGCCCGCGCTCATATACATGGCTCCGCCAAAACCCATCAGCAGCGTAGCCGCGATGAGGTAGAACAAGCCTTGTGTAACAGAGAACGCCGGCGGAATGAGCCGTAACGCGACCGACGCATCGAAAAACCAGCCGATAAGCAGCATGTTGAGGACGGTGCCGACAGCGGGTTTGATGCCGAGAAAGTAGCTTGCCGCGATAATACCTAGGCCAACCGCTTGGCTGACTTGCCCCTGTGTCAGCCCGGTGTGCGCTGCAATCCCTAAGTGAAAGACAGTCCATGCGCCTACGCCGAGGTTAGCTTTGATGGACACGTCAATCGCTATCCCGATGACCATAAAGGCTACGCTTAGGCAAAGCAGGCGCAGGGCGAGTACGGAGCGCGGGGTTAGTTTCATGCTGTGGCTTCCTCCTTAGAAGATGAACACTCCGACGACGCCCGAGAGCACCAGCAGTAAGATAGGGTTAAGGCGAGTCTTGTGCATAAGCACCAGCACGGCTATGGCTAGCACAGCGCTACGAGCGTCCTTAATGGTCAGGAAGCCGATGTTCACGGCGGCCATTAAGATAAGCACTACGACAATCGGCCGCACCATGGCGAAAGCGGCCTTTAGCGCCGGCGCGCCCTGATATTTGACGTAAAGGTATGAAAGCGCCAGAATTACGAGCAAAGAAGGCAAAACGACGCCGAAGGTGGCCATAATAGAGCCCAAAATGCCGGCGACGCGGTAACCTACAAACGTAGCCGAGTTAATGGCCACTGGGCCGGGTGTAATCTCCGCAACAGCTAAAATGTCGAGAAACTCGCTTGGGGTAAGCCAGGCCTGGCGCTGCACAATCTCGCGCTCAATCAGCGGAATCATGGCGTACCCGCCGCCGTAGCTAAAGAAACCGACAGTAAAGAAGCTGACCAGAAGCTGAATAAGAATCATGATTTATCCGTCCTAGCTTTGCGCTTGGCTGCGAGAAAGCGGCCGAGGCCGACGAGTGCGGCAGAGAGGATTAGCACCGCAGGGTGGGGGTTTAGGGCCAAGCTTACAATTAGAGCGAGACCGGCCAATGCGAGGCTGGCCCGGTCGAGCAACGCTTTCTTGCCCACACTCAATGCCGCGGCGAGAATAAGCGCAACCACCGCCGGGCGAACGCCCATAAAGAAACTACTTAGGATAGGGGACTGGCCATATTCCGGCAACAAAGCAGCAATAAGGAGAATGATCAAGAACGAAGGGGCAACAACGCCGGCAGTTGCAGATAACACTCCTCCCGCACCGAGCAGTTTGTAGCCGGTCAGGATAGCCGTATTAATCGCTATCGCGCCGGGCCCCGATTGCGCTACGGCCAGCACATCGACGAACTCCTCATGGTTTAGCCACTGCCTGTTTTCTACGATTTCGCGCTGAATAACCGGCAACATGGCAATCCCACCACCAAAAGTAAAGGCGCCTACCTTAGCGAAACTTAAGAATAGGGTGATATGGCGCAGGTCACCAAGCTTGTCCAAAAGTATCACTCTCCCACACAAGCCATTATAACACGCGCAGGAAAAATATACGGGCCTCCTGTAGTGTAAAAGGATAAAGACATTGCTGCGACGAAAGCATAGCAGGATGAGAAAAGGGGGAAGATGAAGGATGGAGATTAAGACTATTATGGTGGTAGGCGCAGGACAGATGGGCAGCGGTATTGCCCAAGTGGCCGCCGAAGCCAAGTACAATGTGCTGCTTTGCGACTTAGAGGCCACCTACCTAGGACGCGCCGTGCAAAGCATTGACCGCGCGCTCAGTAAAGCCGTCGAGAAAGGGAAAATCTCTGCCGAACTGCGCGCAGAAATCCTTGCCCGCATCGCGACGACTACGGAACTAGACCGCGCCGTCGAAGCAGAGCTTGTGATTGAGGCCGTCACCGAAAACGTAGATGTCAAGAAAGGAATCTTCCTGCAGCTTGACAAGGTTTGCGCGGCAAGCACGATTCTCGCCAGTAATACGTCGAGTATCCCCTTAACGCAAATTGCGTCCTTTACTAAGCGGCCCGACAGGGTAGTAGGCATGCACTTTATGAATCCTGTGCCGCTGATGCAGCTAGTGGAGGTTATTCGCGCGCAAGGCACAAGTGACGAAACCTTTAGCGCCGCGCTGTCAGTAGTTACCCGTATGGGAAAGACGGGCGTCGAGGTTAACGATTACCCCGGCTTCGTCATAAATAGAGTGCTTGTCCCTATGCTTAACGAGGCGGCTTTCTGCCTGCAGGAGGGCGTTGCTTCCGCAGAAGCTATCGATACCGTGATGAAACTTGGCGCCAATCATCCGCTCGGGCCACTGGCCTTAGCAGACCTGATTGGCCTAGATGTCTGCCTCTCTATAATGGAAATCCTGCACGCGGGCCTTGGCGATAAATACCGGCCGGCGCCTATGCTGCGGCGCCTAGTACAGGCCGGTCACCTAGGGCGCAAGACCGGCAAGGGATTCCATACCTACCGGTGATCGCCCGCGGTTGCCATGTCGTAGGGATGTGCCTTGGCACGTCTGCAAGCCTGATAAGGAGCTGAGTCATGTCTACAGCAGTTAGTCGGCTTAAAGGTAAGAAAGCCGCCGTCTTGGGCCTCGGCCTAAGAAGTGGCGTGCCCTTGGTGCGCTTTTTGTGCCGGCATGGCGCCCAAGTTACGGCGTTAGACAGACGGCAGGCGCACGAAATGCCGGACGTCGTCGCCTTACTTGACGGACTAGATGTTAGGCTTACACTTGGCGCGGACTATCTTGCCCACCTCACAGGGTTTGACTATATTTTTAAGACCCCGATAATGCGCCCGGATTTACCTGAGCTTGTAGCGGCGGTAGCAGAAGGGGCGGTGCTGACAAGCGAAATCGAGCTTTTTTGTGAGTTGTGCCCTGCCCCGATTACCGCGGTGACCGGAAGTGACGGTAAGACTACCACTACCTCGCTGATTGCTGCGGTGCTACGGGAAGCCGGTTTCAACATGTTTTTGGGGGGCAATATTGGGAACTCGCTTATCGAGCAGGTTGAAACAATCGAACGCAATGACAAGGTAGTCTTAGAACTATCGAGCTTTCAGCTTATGCCGATGCGGCAGAGCCCACATGTCGCCGTAATCACAAACATTTCTCCTAATCACCTAGACGTGCACAAGAGCTACGAGGAGTATATCGCCGCTAAGGCCAATATTTGGCGCTTTCAGCAGCCTGACGATTGGGTCATACTAAATTACGACGATGCGCTTACGCGCGGCATGGCACAGTCAGCCCGCGGCCGTGCGGTCTTCTTTAGTCGCTCACATGAGCTCACGGAAGGCGTGTACTGGCATAACGGCCGCTTGCTGGCGCGCTGGCAAGGGAACGAGGGACAGATCTGCACGGCGGCCGACCTTAAGCTATGCGGCGCACACAACCAAGAGAATGTCGCGGCTGCGGCCGCCGCTTGCCTAGTACAAGGTGTTTCGCTTGCGGTAATAGGGAGAGCAGTGACAGACTTTGCGGGCGTCGAACACCGCTTGGAGCTAGTGCGCGAGTTAAACGGCGTAAAGTACTACAACGACTCTATCGCATCTAGCCCCACGCGCACCATCGCCGGTATTCGGGCAATTGGGGGAGACATCGTGCTAATCGCTGGCGGCTCTGACAAGCAGGTGCCTTTTGACGACCTGGCCAGCGTGATAGTAGAACGCGTGCGCGCCGTAGCGCTTATCGGCAAAACCGCGCAAAAAATTTCCCAGGCAATTTTCTTGGCCGAACAACAGAGCGGCAAACACGTGCAGCAGGCTATTCTACCTTCGCTTGCCGCCGCAGTAGAGTGGTGCCAGGCACAGGCCGTGCCCGGCACAAACATCATGCTCTCGCCAGCCTGCGCGAGCTTCGATATGTTTCGCGACTTTGAAGACCGCGGCCGCCAATTTAAGGCAATCGTTAACGAAGCAAAAGGGACGGAGCTTTTTGCTTCACTTGCATTACACTAAGCAAACGTATATACTGTCTTAGTGATAAATGCGCCCGTAGCTCAGTGGATAGAGCGCCGGACTCCGGATCCGGGTGCGGAGGTTCGATTCCTCTCGGGCGTGCCATTTCAAATCACAAATCACAAATCACAAATCACAAGCCGCCAGCCGCCAGCCTCCAGGCTCCAGCGACGAGCCACAGGTGACAAGCGACAAACATTCATTTTTTGCTTGACGCGAGCTAAACAAGTAAGTATACTACTAAATGCACGGGAGCATAGCTCAGCTGGGAGAGCACCTGCCTTACAAGCAGGGGGTCATAGGTTCGAGCCCTATTGCTCCCACCATTTTGGAGTCGTAGTGTAGCGGTTAACATGCCGGCCTGTCACGCCGGAGATCGCGGGTTCGATTCCCGTCGACTCCGCCACTTCACAAAGTGCCGCGGTAGCTCAGTCGGTAGAGCAGAGGACTGAAAATCCTCGTGTCGCCAGTTCGATTCTGGCCTGCGGCACCAGCCTTTTGAGCTGTGAGCTTTGAGCTGTGAGCTTTGAGACGAAGGGCACTCAGCACTCAGCAATCAGCTTGAGGCACTAGGCACTGAGCACTAGGCACTGGGCACATCCCTCTACTAGGAGCCAGCATCTAGCAGCCCCTCTTGCACTCCGTAAACACGTGTGCTAATATCCTGACGTGACGCATGCGGAAGTAGCTCAGCGGTAGAGCATCGCCTTGCCAAGGCGAGGGTCGCGAGTTCGAATCTCGTCTTCCGCTCCATAGTTTACACGCCCAGCTACACACGTAAGTTGGGTTTTTGTTTCCGGCGGCGTAGCCAAGTGGTAAGGCAGAGGTCTGCAAAACCTCTATTCCCCAGTTCGAGTCTGGGCGCCGCCTCCAATTTTTGCCGAAGTGGCGAAACAGGCAGACGCAAGGGACTTAAAATCCCTCGCTCCGTGAGGGGCGTGCCGGTTCGATTCCGGCCTTCGGCACCATACTCCCAAGTAAAAGAACCGAAACAAAAGGGACGGTTCTTTTTGTTTTCGCGTGTCGAGGCGTGTCCTTGAGGGAACGGAGGATTGCGACATTGACCCAACGGCAGGAATTCGACTGCGGCAAGCAGAAATTAGAATAAGACAAGGCCACATCTTGCCGCGAGAGGGGAGTATGTATGGGGAACACAGCACTAAAGTTTGACAGCTATCTACGTTATCAGGAACTTACTGCTGCGCTACACAACTTACAGGCGCAGTACTCCGACTTTGTCACTTTGACGTCTGTGGGTAAGAGCTACGAGGGACGCGACATTTGGGCTGTGACTATCACGAACCCTCGCACGGGCGCGCCGCTAGAGAAGCCCGGCATGTACATCGACGGCAATATTCACGCCGGAGAAGTCACCGGTTCCATGGCCGCGCTGCACTTAATTGACTATCTGCTTTCGCGCTACGGGACAGATGCTGTGGTCACGAAGCTGTTGGACTCACGCACATTTTACGTTTTGCCGCGCATTAACCCAGATGGCGCCGAGCTCTATCTGGCTACACCGGCTCAGCTGCGCAGCAGCGTCCGTCCCTTCCCGGATTTTCGCAAGTACGAAGACCCACCTGGGTTGCACGCCGAGGATTTTGACGGCAATGGCCTGATTCTAACTATGCGCATTCGCGACGATGCCCGCGGTGCATGGAAGGTAGACCCGGAAGACTCGCGTCTGATGACGGAGCGCTCGCCGCTAGACATGGTAGGGCCGTTTTATCATCTGTATACCGAAGGCGTGCTTAAGGACGCCAAGGGCGAATGGGTGGAGGAAGTGCTGCCGCCCTTTGCGCATGTGGCCACCAAGTACGGTCTTGACCTTAACCGCAACTTCCCCTCTGGGTTTAACATTCAAACAACCGGTGCCGGCCCTTATCCGCTCTCCGAACCCGAAACGAGGTGTCAGGTGGAGTTTATCAGCCAGCGCCCCAATATAGCTGGGGTGTTGCTCTACCATACCACCGGAGGGCTGCTGTTTAGGCCGCACAGCACCATTCCCGATAAAGACTTTGCGGAGGAAGACATTGCCCTTTATCAGGCTGTAGGCAAGCTCGGCGAAAACGCCACCGGGTATCCTGTCATTTGCTGTTACGGCGACGATTCCTCAGGCGTGCTTGACGATTGGTGCTTTGACCAGCTTGGCCTGCTCGCTTTTACTCCCGAGCTTTGGGACGCCGTAGGTCGCGCCGCTCCCGAGATGAAAGCAGATTTTCTCAAGGCCCCGGAAAAAATCGACCGTCGCAAGCTCGAGCTCAAGCTGCTGCAGTGGAACGACCGCGAGCTTACAGGCGAGGGCTTTGTGCCGTGGCAAAAGGTCGCGCATCCGCAGTTTGGCGAAGTCGAGGTGGGCGGATGGAAAGTGAAGGAGTACCGCCAGAATCCACCTCGCCACCTCCTCCACGCTGAGTGTCACAGGATGACTGCGTTTGCCCTGAGCTACGCCCTAGCCCTACCAGAAGTGCACATTGACGAAGTTACGGTTAAGCCCCTTGGCGAAAATCTATACAGCGTGCATGCGGTGGTGTCAAACCACGGGTTCCTGTCGACGAACATAACAAAGCAAGCTATAAAACAAAAGGCGGTAAGGCCAGACCTGGTACGGCTGGATTTACCTAAAGGCATGGAGCTCGTCAACTGCGAACATCAGTATGAAGTAGGCCACCTTGAGGGGTATTCAGCAGGGCAGAAAGCTTGGTTCTACTACGTGTTTCCGCCGCAGCGAGGCACGGTGCGCGTAAAGTGGAATATCCGCGTCAAAGACGAAGTGCCAGCCACAGAACTTACGGTATGGCTGCTGTCGCAGCGCGGCGGCACGCAGCGAGTGAGTGTGGCGATAGGCCGGGCAGATCAACAGGTTGACACTGTCTAGCTACGCCTGTATAATGAAAGTCGCCGCGGGGGCATAGCTCAGTTGGGATGAGCGCTACCTTGACACGGTAGAGGTCACAGGTTCGAACCCTGTTGCTCCCACCATAAGAACTAGGAACGCCAAGGGTTTTAAGCCCTTGGCGGTTTGGTTTTTTGAAGCATTTTGCCCTCAAATCGCAAAAGTTCTACCAATCTTCTACCGCGAGGTTTTATTTTTGTCCGGGAGCACCGCTTGGTCGGCCAAATTAGCGGCCTCGGCCTGCAGGCCAGGGAGCACGTGAGAGTAGATGTCTAAGGTTACCCCTACCCTTGAGTGTCCCAATCTCTCCGACACAACTTTGGGATGCACTCCGTGTTTGAGCATGATGGTGGCGTGGGTGTGGCGTAAGGCATGAAAAGGTATTTTGGGCACACCGGCTCTCTCACAAGCCGAATAGAAGTGCCGCAGGAGATTTCGGGGGAGCAATGGAGTGCCGCGCTCGGATGTGAACACCAAGACACCTCCGTCCCCACGAGACCGCATAGCCGATTCCTCACAACACTTGTCTCTGTGATCTTTAAGTATCTCCAGAACACCTTCTGAGATTACTATGGCCCGCCTCCCCGAGCTGGTCTTCGTATTCGTGACGATCGGGCCGTCGGGAGTGGCTACCAGTGACTGTACGATGTGTATGGCGCCTGTTTCCCAGTCTATGTCTTGCCAACGGAGGCCTAATATTTCGCCGCGCCGCATGCCTGTGGCGATCGCCAACACATATAGTGGGTGCAGTCTATGCCCTGATATGGAGCTAAGGAATGTCTGGGCATGGTCTACAGTCCATGTTTGCTGACGTCTTTCCAATACTTTAGGCGGGGAAATTGATTGGGCAACATTCTTAGCAACTATCTCCCACGTAACCGCTGCCTCAAGGGCGGCGCTGCTTACCTTATGCATGTCGTTTATCGTGGCTGGTGAGAGGCCCCCATCTTTCTTATCTGCGCGCCCACCCTCGAGTTTTTTACTGTAAAACTGCTGCAGATGAAATGCTTTGAGCTTGGTTACCTGTATCGCGCCAAGCTCGGGTTTTATGTGTTTGCTGATATGCGAGGCGTAGATGGCATAAGTCGTTTTCGCCAGATTCTGCTTGCCGTGGATATCCAGCCAACGATCCAGTAACTCGCCGAAGGTCATATCGTTTGGCGCGATATAGGTGCCCTGCTGCAAGTCGTGGGACAGCTTGATAAGTAGCTCCTGGGCCTGTTTCTTAGTAGCGGGTTTCTTGAGCCCAAGTTCCTTGCGCGGAGACCTCCATTTCCTGTCCCTCTCGCCGTCTTCGGTCTTCATCTCGAGAACGACATACCAACCCTTTCCCTTCTTCACAACAATACCGCGCACCTAATCACCTCGCTGTTTAGGGTTTGCCCCGACGCTCTTGATCGGCGTGAAAAGGAGCGTTTGTTTACCGCTATTGTATTGGACGAGCTTCTCCCAATCGATACTGCCGTCTTCAGCACAGAAGTCTTGGGTAAAGTCGCGAGTAAATCGGTTCACGGCGGCATCCCAAGCTTCGCGATAGGTGGGCAGGTGTTCTTGGGGCTTGTTCTTCATCAGGCGCACAATTTTGAGGTAAAAATCCGGGTCGCCGGTGATCTCTTCCCAGAAGGCTTGCCCGGCCAATTCTCTAAACGCTGCGGTGCTAGTCTTTTTTTGCTGTTTATTCCCGTAGCCGTAGCCGACGATTGGGTCGAACATCTTCTGTAGCTTCTTTAGACGGTTACCTACGGCTTTGAAGTCGTCGGCCTGACGCCTCTTGCTTTGGGAGTTAAAGACGCTTGGGCCGCTTTTAACGGCAATGGCCTTGTACGTTGTTTCAGTTTCAATGGCGACGTCTACTCCCTCGGAAGGAGACACGGTACCCCCGGATACAAACTTTGCAAGCGGTTCAAAGAACGCATCGCCGAATATGCCTTCGTCGCTGCTGGACATATAGGCCATCAGCAACCCCTCAACGATCTCTGATGCCTTTTGAACGCCAATAGCACGGTATAGATACGGGTTCTTGCGTTTGAGCGCATCCCCTAGCCTGAGTGTCTTTACCTTTTGGATCCGGCGTGAGTAAAAATCGTCCAGCAACTCTCCGATTTTCGCTTCGAGATCGTTAATCACTTCGCCGCACCACTCTTTCCGCCGGCCACCCGCTCAACCGATATCTGTTGGGCTTGGTGAAGGCTCTGGTGAACAGATGTCCCACGTAGCCGACGGGTTCTGATTTCAGCGCTGTTGGTTGCCACGGCTATAAGCATTTGGCCGATGGCCTTGCCAAGCCCGATGGGGACTGCGTTGCCAATTTGTCTATAGCAGTCGGCTATGTTCCCTTCAATCCGCCAGTCGTCGGGGAATTGCTGAATCCGGGCGTATTCCCGTACAGACAAGGGCCGGTCTTGCGTCGGGTGGCAGAGCATTGTTGCTTTCTGTACGGGGCTAGTTACAAGTGTGGGGGAGGGCTGATTATAGTCCAATCGGCGATAAAACCCTACTTTTCCCCCGGCGCTCTCAAATGCTCCTCCCATGGCAATGGGAATCAAGTCGTTGGGCAGGTTGCGCCAGTTCCCTCCCATCGGGATCATGCGCAGGAGATTAATGCGGTCAACCGAAAAGCGGGCGCAGGGGCCCGGGGAGCTTTCTAGGTCTTCGATTGCGGACTTAAGCGTAGTCCATCTGTGTGCCGGGTCCTGATGAATCTGGAAGTGGGTCGGCTTCGGCAGGAAAATATTCTCGTTATCTCTTGAGCCAATGATAATTAGGCGCTCTCTGAACTGCGGCACGCCGTAATGAGCTGCATCAAGAATGCCGTAAACTGTTTTGTACCCTAGGTCGTTAAACATCTGCCTGATGATCTCAAAAGCAGAACCGGGTGTCTCTTCGGGCACTAAAGGTTCGTCCTTCCTGTCTTTCAGAGGCCTATGTTTGAGTGGAACGGACAAAAGCCCTTTGACGTTTTCCATGACAAAGAAGCGCGGGTGCATTGCCCGGATTGCTTGAATGAACTCCATGAACAGGCTGCCGCGGGGGTCATTAGTGCCTAGGCGGTTCCCTGCTGTGCTGAATGGCTGGCAGGGAGGGCCACCGACGACCGCAAAAACCTCTCCTGTCTGAAGCCCAGCTGGCTCCAGCAAAAAGCGGCATTCCGGGTCGTCTCCCAGAAGCTTGCGAATATCTCCTAATATACTCTTGTGATTGTTCGCGTCCGCCGTCTTCACGCACCACGGGTCAATATCTTGGGAAACTCTAATGTCCAAGCCCGCTTCCCGAAGTCCCAAGTCTAACCCCATGGCCCCGCTAAACAGCGAAATAGTTGGGTAGGACATATTCGTCTCTCCTCTCCCACAAAACAAATCGACGCCCTTGACATTCGCGACAGCTGGTATACAATTCAATTATATACGATATATCGCAGAGCGTGAGTATACTCGCGCTGCACCGGGGATCGTACTAATACGGTCGGATCAAGGGGGCTGCTGAAGCCCTCTTTATCTTTTTGTTGTTATCACGAGGCTGACCCCTCGCTCCCTTGCTTCCTGATAGTTCTTCCCAAGGTTTGTCCAGAGGCTTGCCGGCACGCCAGTCGCCCTTTCCAATGCTCTTGCCATCTCGGGAGAGAGTGGAGCATTGCCCTTAGCCAATAGGTTAATGTGCGTAGGCGTTGTGCCGGTTCGTCTTGCCAGTTCCAGCTGCGTCATCCCTAAGTGCTCTAGCGTCTCAAGCAGCGTTTCACTCGGAGGAAACACTACGTCCTGATCGAGTTGAGGAAAATCCCTAACCATGGCAACCCACCCCCTCTTGATTGCTACCTTCGCAAACTCATTATATCTTTCGTAAAACAACATAGCTAGGTGCCTCAGTTGCTCGCACCCTCGCCCCCGAGGGGCACCTAAACATCACTCTTTAGTTTAGTTAGCGGGCCCTCGTGTATTCGCAATTGGGGAAGGCGGAACAGCCGTAGAACGGCCCCCGTCGCCCCGTGCATTCTACATGTGTTTATTGATTGCCCGCCAACGCTTGCCCCACAACAAATAGCCAATCAACTCAAGGGATACACCTCCCGAATCTTGCGCGCCGAGTTGTGGAGTCGGTCGTACTACCTCGGTAGCGCCGGAAACGTCTCGTCCGAAACCATTCAACGCTACATCGAGCAGCAAAGGAGGAGCTAGATGAATCTCGTCGCTCAAGTAAAGCTCTTGCCTACACCCGAACAGGCCGAAGCCCTGCGCCGCACGCTTGAGACGGCGAATGCCGCCTGTAACTTTATTGGTCAGGTGGCATGGGACACGCAAACCTTTAGGCAGTTTGCGCTCCATCGCCTAACCTACCGCGAAGTGCGGGCCACCTTCGGCCTATCCGCTCAACTCGCTGTTCGCTGCATAGCTAAGGTCACCGCCGCCTACAAAAAAGACAAAAAGGCGAAGCGTTCGTTTCGGCCACACGGGGCAGTAGCTTACGACGATCGCATCCTTTCCTTCGCGCTAGAAGATTCGCGGGTGTCGATTTGGACACTGGAAGGAAGGCAGGCCATCCCATTTGTCTGTGGCCCACACCAGCGAACCCTGCTTGCCCAACGACAGGGAGAATCCGACGTGCTGCGCGTTAAGGGGGAGTGGTATCTCCTCGTTAACTGCCGGGTTGAAACACCAATCCCGGTCCCCCGCGACAGCGCCCTGGGCGTCGACTTAGGAGTCACCAACATTGCTGCCGACAGCGACGGGGAGATCTACTCCGGCAAGGCCATCAAGAACGTGCGGTGCCGACATCGCCGCCTGCGCAAAAAGCTCCAGAAGCTCGGAACACTAGGTAGTCGCCGCCGACTCCGCAAACTGTCAGGACAAGAACGGCGATTTGCCAAACACGTCAACCACTGCCTCTCGAAACGGATTGTTGCGAAGGCCGAATGCACGAAGCGGGCGATTGCGTTGGAAGATCTAACACACATCCGCACGCGGACGAAGGCTCGACGGTCTCAGCGCGCAACACTCCATTCGTGGGCTTTCGCCCAACTGCGGAGCTTTCTAACGTACAAAGCCTGCCTGCGGGGAGTTGCCGTGCATTTGGTTGACCCCCGTAACACCTCCCGCACCTGTCCCGCTTGCGGGCATTGCGGCAAAGAGAACCGCAAAACCCAATCCCTATTCGTCTGCACATCGTGCGGGCTCGCTGGCCCCGCGGATGTAATCGCTGCCGTCAACATTGGCGGCAGGGCCGCTGTAAACCGGCCGCACTGCTCGGAGGCGGAGCCGTCTGCCGCGCCAGAGCAAAGCCGTCGCCTTAAGGCGTACGGTAGTTTACGTGCTTACCAATCTGCCCAAACGCCGAGATAATGTTAGCGACTTTCTCGCCGTCCAGCCCGTGCTGTTGCGCTATCTCTACCGCCAGCTCCCACTTCTTATCTGCCACGCCCTTGTACATGAGATGGGCGAGATAATCGTTTAAGACGGGCGGGTTCTTTGAAAGGCTCACCAGCTGGCCGATAATCCTATGCCTGTCTGTGATCGGTATGTCTTTATACTCCGGATTCGCCGCCTTCAGCACTGCGTGGCTGTTGGCTTTCACGTAGAACTTGAGGGTAGCCTCCCATGTGTCCTCCTCCACCGCGGCGACCACAGCGCCATGAGTAGGGGAGGTTACTTGTTTTAGGATGGCGATGTCGCCATCCGCGATCCCCGCCCATGACATAGAGTCTCCCGAGACGCGCAGGGCAAAGTCTGCCTTGATGTCCTTGGGCACTTCTATCTCGCCTTCAAAGTTTGCTTCGGACATCAGGGGGATGCCGGCCTTAATACGACCGAGGATGGGCACGGCTACGCCACGTCGCAGAGTGTCGCCGAGAGACGCCCCTGGCTGGATGCTCCGTTCAATGGGGCGCGCCGCGGTGCTCTCATCAAGATATCCTACGCAGGACTCCTTGACATTGGTGGGGAGAGGCGGAGGCTCGGTGGGGCAATCCGTGCGCCCTAAAAGGTAATCTGTCGAGACTCTGAAGAACTTCGCAAGGCGCAGCAGGGTGTCGACGTCGGGACGCCTGCTGTCACTTTCGTAAAGGGAAATAGTGCTGTTCCCGACTCCCAACACCTTTCCCAGCTCGTCCTGAGTTTTTTCTCTAGCTTGTCGTAGATCCCTAATCCGGGCACCGATTGAGTGAGCCATTACAGGCACCTCCTATTAGTGGAAGTCTATCACGAATCGTAAAACATAAAAATACTCTTTACGAAAAAACAAAAAGGGTATTGACATTGACGCAATGTAAAGTAAAATTAGGGTGAATGGTTTACTTGGCGTAAAGGTGGTGGTAGCGTGAAAGAAGTGACGGAGCTTCGGAAACTACGTGAAGCTAGAGGGGAGAGCTTGACCGGCATGGCGAAGCAGCTGAATATCGGGGCCAGTCGGTATTATCTTATCGAAAGCGGGATGCGTCCGGCCACCCGAGAGCTTGCAGAGGCGATCGGGCAGATCCTTCAGGTTTCCTCTGACAGTATTTTTTTGCCCGTGAGCTTTACGGTGCGTAAAGACGGCTAGGCCATTAGCGAAGGTCGTTCAAGGGTTGGGGGATGCGGCGTCGCGGTTGGGACGACACACTATTTCTTCGCTTCTTTCTCCGTTTTGTATTTCAGCCGATACAGCGCGATCAGCTCTTCGACTCGCTCGACGGCCTCCTTAGGGAGATCGGCATAGTCACCGTAGCCACAAGGCGACTCCGCTACTTTGATGCAGTCGTCCTCAGCGAAGAATTCGGCGAGGGAAATTTCTAAGGCGGTGCAGATTTTCTCTAGCGTGATAATGTTGGGGCTCTTCTCCCCCATCTCTATTTCTCTGATGGTTGCTTGCCCAAGCCCCGCCTTTTTGGCTAATGCGTTTTGGCTAAGGTGGGCGGCGATTCTCAACTCGGCAATCTTCTTCGCAATATTCATCGGATTTACCCCCCATAAAAGTGAGGTTAACGCTACTGCAATTATACCCCGAAAATTGGAGTGCAAATTAACGCATTAGCATTGACATCCTAACGCGCGGGCGTTATACTTAACACGGAGGCGATAACATTGAAGCGACTTAAGGAAATGCGAGACGCGAGAGGTTGGACCCAACAGCAGTTGGCGGGCGCATCCGGAGTATCACAAACATTTATCAGCGAGTTAGAGTCCTGCAAAAAGCAGCCCACCGTTTCCATTGCACTAAAACTCGCTCGCGCTCTTGATGTAGAGCTCATTGATCTCCTACAGCCTACGCCGCTCTCGGAGAGCGAACCGCAGAAGCCCTTATGTGACGCACGAGCATCGGACAGATAAGCGTTAGGAAATGGTCTAAGGAGGTAATGAAATGTCAAACTTGCATGCTACTGATACGGCTGTCGTAACTCGGGTAGACGCTCTGCCTAGCGTCCAGCGCTCAGATTGGCCGTTGTGGCTCACGGTGGACGAGGCGGCGGCGCTGCTTCGTGTGCACGTTAGCACCGTGTATGAAATGGTGTCTCGCAAGGAGCTTCCGGCTAAGCGCATAGGCCGCACCATCCGCATAGACCGCGACGCGTTGTTTCTGTAAGAGGAGGTGCCCAGATGCCCAAGCAAGACATCAAACGAGACTATGCGGAGATAGTTGCGTTTGCACAGGCGTACATTGGCTGTCCCGCAATAGACTGCATTGAGGCTTACGCACAGAAACGGCGAATCGTATGGCACCGTGCAGGTCGTGCCTTCTGGGACAAAGTTGACGAGGGTGAGATCAAAGTTAGTCCGATAGGTAGCACGCGACTCATGCACATCGAAAGCGTCAATCCGCAGCCGCTGGCCCGAAGGGACGTCGAACGATGAGCACGCCACGGGACGTCGGTGTAAGCACGGCCCCCGTTGATCAAATCAAGCGCTCTACGAAGCGAGACTTCTTTATCGGTCAAAACTCGATTTTCGACCTTGACATCAGTTGGTTCGCCAAGTTCACCTACCTATTCTTGTGCAGGTGCGCCGATGGCGAAGGACAGGCCTTCCCGAGTTACAGCACTATTGGCAAGCGGTGTTCTTTTTCACGGCGAACGGCGATAAGGGCCATTGAAGAACTACAGGAGATTGGTCTTTTGAGCGTGGAGCGACGCGCAACCACTAGGGACGGGATGGTTCTCAACGCCTCAAATCTCTATCTCCTCCACGATCCGTTGTCTGCCCGGGTTGGTGACAGACAGTCACTAGTGCCTAATAGTCACCAGGGTGGTGACTCACAGTCACCAGGGTGGTGTCAGACAGTCACTAGGGTGGTGACTCACAGTCACCAGGGTGGTGACTCACAGTCACCCATAACAATACCCATTGAACAAGACCCATTTAATAACCACGGGGAGACCCCCCACGGCGACCAACCCCACGCCATTCCATCCAAGGGGGAGCCGGACGTGGTAAGTACGGTTTCAAGGGAGCCGAGGAGAACGGCGAAGGCCGAAGTCCGCGAGCATCCCGCCAAAGCCCCCACCGGGTTCGACGAGTTTTGGACTGCGTATCCGAAGAAGGTGGCGAAGCAGTACGCACAAGCAGAGTGGGGTCGCATCAGCCCAGACCCAGAATTGCAGACACGGATCATGGCCTGTCTGGCGAGGGACAAAGACTCTCGGCAGTGGCTGGCTGAGGATGGTCGGTATATCCCTAAACCGGAGAACTGGCTAAGCCAACGTCGTTGGGAGCAGCAGCCGGAGACAACGCAGGAGATGATCGACGCTAAGTACACGAGCGAGTGGGAGATCCGGGACAGGTCGCCGCCGCCCAAAGAAACGTGTCCCGAGGCACTGCTAGAAGGCTTTGAGGCGTTCTGGGCAGGGTACCCGAACAAAGTGGACCGTGAAGATGCGCTGAAAGCGTGGATGCAGCTGAGACCAGGCAAGGAGCTGCGCGACCATATGATGAGTATCTTAGCAAAGCACAAGGAGACTTCGCGGTGGAAATACGCGGGCGGGGCATGTATCGCAAGGCCGTTTGTCTGGATAGACCAGCGTATGTGGGATAACCCACGATTCCTCGAGTAGTCCCGGGCATTGCTGAAAAGCGAAAGGTGTGATGACGGATGAGCCAAGCCCAGTGCGCCGAGAAGCTGTCTCTCTTCACCGAGGACTACTTGGGCACAGACGGACTGATGATGTGCGGCAAGTGCAATTCGCGCAAGCAACATCGCGTGGAGATCTTTGGGGCAATGCGTACGGTGTACATAATGTGCGACTGCCGGAGAGAGGCGGTTGAGGCGGAGGAGGCCTACTACCAGCAGCAAGCCGTGCGCCGGCGGACAGAAGCTCTGGCCCGTGAGGCCTGCACCTTCGGCCATGATACGGCGTGGCAACAGGCTGCGTTCGCGCTGGATGACTGGGGGAATCACGAGGCCTCGACCCTTTGCCGCGAATACGTTGCCTCCTTCGCCTCCATGCGAGAGACGAACACCGGACTGCTTTTTGTCGGACCCGTGGGCACAGGCAAGTCGTTTCTTGCGGGTTGCGTAGCCAATGCCTTGCTTGAGAAGGGGGTGAGTGTCGGAGTAACCAGTCTCCCGCAAATCCTGTACCACATGCGCGACTTTAGCAAGCGTGGAGTACTGGAGAGGTTGCAGGAATACGATCTGTTGGTCATTGACGACCTCGGCACAGAGCGCGAGACGACGTATGCCGCGGAGCAAGTGTTTCAGGTGATAGATGCCAGGCTACGCACTCGAAAACCTGTTCTGGTGACGACCAACCTAGACCCGGCGGCCATGCGAGAGGCTAAAGACACGATGCACCAACGGGTGTACGACAGGGTGCTGGAAATGTGCCCCGTGCAGGTCACGCTGAAAGGGCGTTCGCGGCGGCAGGAGGTAGCTAGGCAGAAACGCGAGAGGGCAACGCAAGGCCCGGGACGCGACACCTAGGTTAATGGCAGCATTAGACAAAGCCATTGCAGGAGATAGAGCAGGGGGGTAGAAGAGAACATATGTACGTGCTACAATGTATCTCAGGGAAGGAAGCAGACGTCCAGAGCGAAATCTTTTCTCAAGGTTACACGGCGCGGGTGCCTGCGGCTGTAAGGATTGAGCGTTGCGGCGGTAGGTGGCTGGACAGGCTGAGGGTTTTGATGCCGGGCTATGTTTTCGTCGACAGCCCTATGCACGATGACCTGTATCACAGCATTAAGGGCGTGGATGGAGTGATTCGCTGGCTAGATCCAGGACAGCCGGTGCCACTGTACGAGGATGAATTGGCCTTCATTCGCTGTATAACCCCGAATAACCTGCCCCTTCTGCCTTTGGATATTGAGACCGAGCCATGCCTGAAAGTACGTGAGGGCCCACTTGCTGGACTTGAACATAAGGTTGTGTCTGTCGACCGTCGATTGCGGCGGATAGCTCTGTGCATCAGCGTACTGGGGAAAGAACACACATTGACACTCTCAGCTCAGTTCAACTAGGTGTTCCACAAATCGGCGCATCTTGCTGGGGTTGATTCGTCCCCCGGGCAGGATGACCGTGACATAGGATTGTAGGCGCCAGAGCCCGAATGGGGTCTGGATGGCGTAGCATCGCCCACATGCACCCTCGCTAGATGGAACACGACATGGGCGGAACAAGACGGTGTCTGCTAACAAATCGGTCCGCTTCACCAGGGGTTGAGTATTCCCCCGTCGGTAGGTGCCCGTGTTATACAGCGATAGTGCCAGAGCCTAGAGGGTCCGGGTGGCGAAGCTATGTCCCAGAGAACCCCCGTAAATTACCACGTATTCGCCGCATAACACGCAATAACCTGCTACAACGCTGCAAAACCAAAACATGCCGGAGAGAGAAAGGTGATAGTTGTGAACAGAGTAATCAAAGGCGTTGTCCTGTTGCTGTTGTTGGCGGGCCTTGTGGCCGGTATCACGGTCGGACTCCCAATGTTTCGCGAGACCTTCACCTCAATAGCCGTTGCTGCGGTCAACCTTAGCCCCGGCATGCAAATCAGGGACGGGATGGTCGCTATGCGCATGTGGAGGC
Source organism: Selenomonadales bacterium (assembly GCA_018335585.1). Lineage (NCBI taxonomy): Bacteria > Bacillati > Bacillota > Negativicutes > Selenomonadales > Selenomonadales bacterium. Next base: position 7,705 of record JAGXRZ010000046.1, on the reverse strand, counting down.
GCGATGAGGTACCAGAGGGCGCGGTGTTCAGCCTAGAGGGGATTATGGGGCGATACGTAAGCGAGCGCGTCACCAAAGACCAGCCTATTTCCCCCCGGGTTCTCACGGACGTAACCCCACCGCCTCCAATCCCTTGCCTACAGAGCTACGTCACCCCTCAGGGCTATATAGCTTTCCCTTTTGAGGTGCCGACTACAGATGCGGCAAGGCTCTTCGTGGGGGACAGGGTAGACCTCACAATGGTGCCAATAGACAGAACCCGAGTGCCGATCGTAGTAAAGGATCCCATTACCTTAAAGGTTGCGTGGCGTGTACACTATATCGACTACGCAGATCCCATGCGAGAGAGGCAGGGTCGCGTACCGGTGTATTTGGTGATGAAACACAAGGAACTACACGATCACCTCCCCTCGGCTTGGGACGGGGGAGCCACACGCATGTTTAAGAGCGACAGATAGAAAGGACGAACAGACAAGTGAATAAGAGTATCAAGATAGCGGCGATAGCCGCTATCCTTTTTGCAGTTACGGTGTATGTGTTTATGCAGCAGCAGACGGTTATGAGGCAAGTGGTTGTGACTACACGTGAGATTCCGAGGGGCACAGTCGTTACGGCGGATATGGTGAGGACTGAGCTGGTGCCGGTGACTGCGTTCGTCACAGGAGGCTTGGCGAGTGATGTTGCGGAGGTAGTCGGGAAGACCGTGGTCGCGGAGAGGGTGGCGGGAGATGTCATTCCCCTCACGGCTTTAGGTGAAGCGAGACAGCTGCCGGGGGAGGGAAACGGCTTTGTGACGGTCACTGTGCCCTTAGGCGGGGCTGCGGGCGCGAGCGTTGGAGATACGGTGTCGGTTGCGGTGTTTGACCACTTTGGTGGACCGAAGCTTTTGGAGGGGTTCACGGTTGTCGGCTTGGTGGTAGATCAGCGCGATATGCGGCTGACGCTTGAGGCGGATGTTAGCACGCTGCTTCAGTTGGTTCCGCATCTTCAGGGGCGGACGTTTGCGGTCATTCGGAGGTAGGGTATGGGAGCGAATCTAGCAAAATTACCAACTCCTACGCCTGATGTAGAGTTTTTAGTCAGCACGGTGAGAGGCCTGATGGTGAAACACCACGGTTCACCGGGGATCAGGGATGCCTTGCGGACGGAGCTTGAGGAGCTGTTGGGGCTGCGCTATCCGCATGAGCTCGGGAAGCTGGATGAGTACGTTGAGTTGCTGTACCAAAGGCTGTATGGCCTAGGGATACTGGAGAGGTACTTGGAGGACCCGGAGGTCACGGACATTGCGGTGGTCGGCACGCAGATAATGTTTAAGCGGGGAGGGGTGAAGATCGATGCGGAGGAATGTTTTCCGGACGCGAAGGCCGTGCGGATTCTACAGGATCGTATTCTGGCGCCGCTTAATAAGGCGCTTACTGTCAGCCAACCGTCGCAAGATGCTGAGCTGTACGAGGGGTCGAGAGCGCTCTTGGTCATTCCCCCGCAGTCTGAGCAGCCGATTCTAATCATCCGCAAGCACAACCGCCTTACGTATACGCTACAAGGTCTGGCGGAAAATGTGGATGGGTTGGGGCTAAGGGTCGAGTACTTTAGGCGGGCTGTGAGAGAACGCAAGAACATAGTGGTCGTAGGTGCGACTGGTGCGGGTAAGACGACGTTTGTTAATGCGTTGGGCTTTGAGATTCAGCCGAAGCATGTGGTCGCGGTACTTGAAGATACGCGGGAGATTAGGCTTGGTCTGCCTTATGTCTATTACTTTAAGACTAGAGAGGCGCAGGGGGAGGCCAAGGAGATCACGTACTCAACCATCCTCAGGGACTGTCTGAGGGCAGATCCAGACCGGATTATTCTAACCGAGATTCGTACTCCATTAAGTGCTTATGGGTTTATCCATGTACTTAACTCCGGCCACAGAGGGTCTATGACCACGATACACGCCAACACCTGTCTAGACGCACTAATGCGGACGGAGATACTAATCCAAGAGCACCAGCCTCTAGATGCAGGCGTTGTAAGACGGTTGATTGCACGGGCGGTGGACATCTTGGTGTTCCTTGAGGTGAAGGAGGACGCCGAAGGCAATAGGATCGGGTGGGCGATGACCGAAGTGGTGGAGGTTAACGGAGTCGAGGAGGGGGAGTATGTGCTGAGGGAGGTGCCCCTGTGTTAGTCGCGGTTCTAGGTGGACTCTCGCTATTCGCGCTGCTCTTCTTAGTCGCTGCTCACTTGGAGCAACGGCAAGAGGGACTTAGGCTCAGGCTAGGGAGGTTGAGGACAGACAAACGGGAGGGGGCCTTTTCGGTCGGCAAAATGCTTGGGGTCGAGAAGGCTGTTAGCGGACTGAAGGAGAGGATGGCGGATACGGGCGGGGTGAACGATCCAGAAGATATTCTCTTGTGGTTCGCTCTGGGCACGGTGGTACTGGCCGCGGTCGCCATCTATTACGGTTTCGTTTTGCTGGCCGTCCTTGCGCCGGCGGGGGCCGTTATGCTGGGGAAGTACCTCTTGGACACCTTGACTTCGCGGAGGGTGAGAATACTAGAGGTCCAGTTTAAGGACTTCTTGGTTGCGTTGAGTTTGCACCTAACGATTGTACCTGCGTTTCAGTCGTCGTTTATGAAGGCGGCGGGTCAAGCGGAGCAGCCGCTTAAGCAGTATCTTGATCGGGTTGTGATCGGCATGCAGACTGGTGAGAGCACGGAGGATGCGCTTGAGGGATTGCGACAGATCCCGAGCGCGTTGGTCGGTGCTTGGGTTGATTCGGCTGTGTTCGGGGTGCGGGTTAAGGCTGACCTGTCGGCTATGTGTAAACGGGCGGCTGAGAGGTTGATCCTGAAGATACGAATGGCTAGACGGGTCGAGGCGCAGGCGGCGCAGTCTAAGTCCCTGATGTTGGCCATGGGAGGTGTGACGCTGGTCATGATGGCGACCACGATAGTTTCAAGTCCGGAGTTTGTAGAGTTCTATGTTTCCCCGCTCGGGAGGGTGGCGGCGACCGGCGGTATCCTGTCGTTTGCCGTTACCACGCTCTATGTTCTGAAGAAGATTGATCAGGAGATGTCCCGATGAACGCGCTTAGGGGGTTGCGCCTAGAGAGGGCGGCGGGGAATAGTGAGTTAGTCCGGACGTGGGAACGAGAGTTAAAGGCTGTTGGCGGCATTACCCTGTTTGGGTTGCGTATCGAGAGTGTGGGTGAGCTGGCAACGGTCGCATTGGGCGCAGGAGCGCTCTTCTTTTTTGTGATGGTAGTCGGGGCTGTGACGGGCGGCTTTAATCCGGTGGCGGCTTTGTTTCTGCTAGGGGGAATTGGGGTTCTCTTCTTCATTAGTTGGAGACGGCCTATCGAGGAGTACAAGGACAGCTTTTTGCGGGATGGGGAGATGCCGGCAGCCCTTGAGATGGTCATTGGCGGGTTAGAGGCGGGTATGAGCGTAGAATCTACGCTTTGGCATATCTCAAAACACTTAAAGGGGGTGGTTGGAAGGCTGTTTGGTGAGGCGCAAAATGACATTGACTACGGCATGTCTGTGAACGACGCGCTGACCAAGGCAGCCGAAAGAAGTCTAAGTGTCTATTTCCAACGGTTCGTGGCGTTGGTCGCGGCGGGGCGCGAGATGGGAGGAGGCGATACGCAGCATTATCTTAAGCAGTTGCTGGAGGAGATTAACGACGTGAAGGGTAACGAACGGATTGAGAGTGCGGGGAGAATAAACAACATTCTCTTTTTCCCCATTTTCCTCGGGTACTTTCTACCGATACTTATCCTATTTTCGCTGCCCTTTATCTTCTCACTTCGGGGTATGTTCCGGATTTTCTAAACGCAGAAGGAGGAAAACAATGTTAGTTCAAGGTTTGTCTCAGGTCAGACGGTTGCTCAGTTGCAGGAAGGGAGCAAGCAGCGAACTGCTGTCGGCGGTCGGGCTTATCGCGATTACCGTGGGGATTATTGCGCTGGTCGGTCCGCAGCTGCGTACGCAGGTGTCGTCCATGGTCAATAGCGCTCTGGCTGCGGCCAGCACCATCTTTCAGGGCACCTGGGGGCCGTAGGCTTATCATGCGGTGCGGTAGAATAGCACTGCTAAAAGACACACGCGCCAACTCTCAGATGATCGCGATGGCCGCACTCATCCCGGTAATTTTGTTGCTGCTTGGGGCGATGGCCGATGTCTCGGTCACCACCTCGATGCAAACATGGGTGAGTGAGGCTGCTTTGCAGGGGGCACGGGTGGGTTCGCGCTCGGCGCTCCCTGCGGAGGCCGCTCTGGCGGCGGTAACACGGTTTGGCGCGGGTGTCGCTGGGTGGAGGCTCGGGGATAGGCTTACGGCCAGTGCGGCGGTTGATGCTCAGGGGGAAGTGCTGACGGTCGAGGTATCGTACACCTTCACTCTCCTGAGTGGCCGCACGCAGACGGCGAGGGCATCAAGCGCGATTTGGCTGGTGGACACGCCATGAGACGGCTATACAGGGATACGAGGGGGGAGGCAATGCTCTTGTCTCTCCTCTTCCTTATCTGGGTTGGCATTTTGTTTCTGGCGGCGACCGGCGAGATATCCGTGGGTGTCGCTGTCCGCAGCCAACTAGCGCGGGTATGCGACGAAATAGCGCTGAACGTAGCCCGGGCGGGGTTGGATGATAGCGCGCTGCAGGCAGGTGCGTTGGTCGTGGATGAGCCGAGGGCGCACGCGATTGCCGTAGATGCCTTCGCCCGGTCTGGCATAACGGGTGCTTCTTTCACCGTTAATGTGGTGGGGGAAGAGGTCGTGGTTAGGGCTACGGTCGGCGGAATACCCGGCATGGGCGTAGCTACGCCGCGCAGGGTTCGGTAGTAGTTCTAGGAGGTGAGAGTTATTAGGAGAATGCGATTCTTTGGGGCGTTGGTCGCAGTGGTGTTCTTGTTGAGCACCGTCTTTCCCAATGTTGCGGAAGGCACGTGGGTTCGGGCTAGGCCGGGGCAAGTAACGCCGCAATTCTGGGTAGATACTTCGCGCTATGTGACACGCGAGATAGTGGTGTCACCGGCACGCACTATTCCGGCGGTCACGGAACGCCGGTGGGTGGAGACCTCACCTGCCCGCCCGGCGCAGGGGCACTGGGAGACGACCGAAAGACGCTGGGTGGAGACTGTGCCTGCGGTACCCGCACAATGGGGCTGGCGGGCGGTTGAGGTGTCCCCGGGACGCTGGGAGACTGTTTGGATTCCTCCGGTTACGCAGTCGCAGTGGGTCGAAGTAGTGCCCTCGCAGTGGGGTTGGAGGACAGTCGAAATTTCTCCCGGCAGGTGGGAGAGCGTCTGGGTGCCTCCGGTTACGCAACAGCAGTGGGTGCAGATATCGCCTGCTATACCTGCGCAGGGGCACTGGCAGACAGTAGAAATCTCACCCGGCTTTTGGGAGACAACGTATGAGGCTATCGAGGATCCGCCGGGGTCGGGGTATCTACGGATAGTTCGTGTCTCTCGGTGGGTGCCGCCCGTCACGCAGCAACAATGGGTGGAGACGTCTCCTGCCGTTCCCGCGCAGTATGGGTGGGTAACGGTAACCGTGTCGCCCGGGCATTGGACCAGCGTCTGGGTTCCGCCGGTTACACAACAGCAGTGGGTCGAAATAGCGCCTGCCCAATGGGGCTGGCGGACGGTCGAGGTTTCTCCCGGCAGCTGGGAGAGTGTCTGGGTCCCGCCGGTTACCGAGACGCGCTGGGTGGAGACCGTTCCCGGGGTTCCAGCGCAAGGCGAATGGCGCTATGTGGTGGTAGCCACAGGATCGGAACCGCCGCCCGCGCAGTGGAGGTGGGTGGAAACAGCTCCCGCTATACTCCCGCGGCCTGCGCTGTTTGAGTGGAGGAACGTAGAGGTTGTCCCGGGCAGATGGGAGAGTGTCTGGATGCCGCCGGCCACGCAAACGCGGCTGGTGCAGGTGGCTCCGGCCATACCGCCAACATACGAGACGCGAGTGGTAACCGTGCAGCCCGGCAGGTGGGAGCAGGTCTGGATACCGCCTGTCACGCGGACGGAGACCGTACAAATCTCCCCCGCTGTTCCGCCGGTTGTTTCGACGCAGGAGGTAATAGTGACGCCTGCGCGGACGGAAGTCATAACGATTCCGGCGGTCACCCGCATCGAGCGTGTGCAGATTCACCCCGGACGTCCGGAGATTTGGGAGGATTGGAGATTCCCCCTGCCTCCAGTATGGCGGTGGTTTGAGTATGCTCCGGCGATTCCTCCGGTGTACGAGTACCGGACTGTGGTGGTAACGCCCGCTCAGACGATACCGGCGGTGACCGATCGCAGGTGGGTGCAGACGTCTCCTGCGGTGGCAGGACGTGCCGCACAAGGCAGGTGGGAGACGGTGGTGGTGAGGCCAGCTACGACAGTGACGCACAGGGTTTGGACGTGGGATTGTCCCGTGCTTGGCTCACTTGGTACGGGCAGATGGGTTTATTGGACAGAGCCCATCCCCGCTGTTACCGAAACGCGTTGGGTCGAGACTTCGCCTGCCGTACCTGCCCGTCCGGCGCAAGGACACTGGGAGACGGTAGTCATTTCGCCGGCGAGGACTATTCCGGCGGTTACAAGGACTGAGCGTGTGCAGGTGTCGCCTGGTCGACCTGCGCAGGGCGAATGGCGCCTCGTGCCCGGGGGCTATGAGGTGCGGCGGACTCTGGTGCAGACTGCTTGGCCTCCGATTTACGAGGAGCGCGAGGTGGTTGTAACTCCGGCTAGGACGGAGACGGTGGTCGTCCCGGCGGTCACTAGAACTGAGACTATTGTGCTGGTTCCCGGGGTTCCAGCGAGATACGAGACTAGGGAGACGGTAATAACACCCGGTAGGTGGGACAGTGTTTGGATGCCTCCGGTGACACGGACGGAGACGGTGCAGGTATCCCCGGGTGTTCCGGCGAGATATGAGGAGAGAACTGAAACTCTGCCGGGGAGGTTTGAAAATGTCTGGGTTCCGCCGGTTACGGAATGGCGGCTGGTGGAGGTGTCGCCTGCGGTAGAGGGAAGGCCCGCGCAGGGGTTCTGGGAGCTTGTTACGCCTGACCCGAGCAGGACGACGCGCTGGGTGGAGACTTCACCTGCTGTTCCGGCAGAGGGGCGCTACGAGGATGTAGTGGTTACTCCCGCAATAACTATTCCGGCTGTCACTAGGACGGAGACTGTTTGGACACAATCGGGGCATTGGCAGACGCTTGCTGGGACTATAACCGTGGAGAGAGACCGGGAGTTCGTCCTGACGCATAGGTGGAGACCTGACTACAAGGCTTTTGATATGGCGCTCACGTTGACTTACGCCTTGAATAGGGAGGTCATCGGGGTGCAGGCGGTGCACATCTTGGATCGCTTTCAGGGTATGGGACAGATGGTCGTGCATGCAGCTTCAATCATGGGTGGGCCACGGGGCCATATTATAGGGTTTAACTACACCCATCCCGGGCAGCCGTCGTCCACGGTGCACATCGTACTCCACTTCGCGGGGGGCGAGACGTTCCGTTTGGAGCTGCAGGTGCCTGTCAATGGGATAACGGTGACCCAAAGACGCGGGGTAGGCCCGCTAGACTTACAGCGTGCGGTTGCCCGCGTGGGTACGCTCACCATCCCTGCCGGTGCTCCCAATGCACCAGCTCCGCCTCCGTCTGGCGGCGGCCAGCCTCCTCCGGAAGAAATCCCAGCTCCGCCTCCGTCTGGCGGCGGCCAGCCTCCTCCGG